>NZ_JBSFTC010000226.1:0-19753 GCF_053590415.1 Nonomuraea sp. NPDC003201 | reverse complement strand
CATCGCCGAGTGCGCCGGCTCGTCGAGCAGCCGGGCGATCGACGTGCCGAGCGCCGTGGCCAGCCGGTCGAGCACCAGCACCGTCGGGGTCTTGGCGCCCCGCTCGACCTCCGAGACCATGCTCCGGCTGATGCCGCTCAGCGTGGCCAGCCGCTCGACGGTCAGCCCGCGCGCCCGCCGCTCCGTGCGGATCCGCAGCCCGAGCTCGGCCATCGACAGGCCGCTCGACAGGACCCCTTCGCCTTCCATTCCTCCACTATAGCGGTGCTTTGTCCGCGATAGTGGAACGGGCCTCCTCGTAGGCGGCCAGCACCCGCTTGCGGCGTTTGGCGGGAAGGCGGTCGATGTACAGGTAGCCGTCGAGGTGGTCGGTCTCGTGCTGGAGGCAGCGGGCCAGCAGCCCCGTCCCCTCGACCGTGACGGGCTCCCCGGCGGCGTCGAACCCGTGCACGGTGGCGTGGTCGGGGCGGGGGAGCGGTGCGTACTGGCCGGGCACCGACAGGCAGCCCTCGTCGTCCGCGTCGAGATGGCGCTCGCCCACCTCGGGAAGCTCCAGGGTGGGGTTGACGACGACGCCCCTGTGGTGCTCCCCGTCCGCGTCCGGGCAGTCGTAGACGAACACGCGCAGGGCCACGCCGATCTGGTTGGCGGCCAGGCCCACGCCCTCCGCCGCGTACATGCTCGCGAACATGTCCTCCACCAGCGCCGCCAGCGCGTCGTCGAACCGGGTGACCGGCTCGCACGGGTGATGCAGCACCGGGTCTCCGACGTGCACGATCGGCCGGACCTCTCCCACGACCAACGCCTCTCTCCGAATTTGCGAACGTTTCGCAACAAAGTTTACGGTCTCTTCGCTGTCTCGAAATGCAAGACGTTTCTTCTTGGATGATGAGACGAGCGCTAGAGTGATCGGCGTCGGAGCGGAAACGAAGGAGTTTGCCGATGAACGCCGTGTACACGCATGGCCACCATGAGTCCGTGCTGCGCTCGCACCGCTGGCGCACCGCCGAGAACTCGGCCGCGTACCTGCTGCCCCACCTCAAGCCGCACATGAAGGTGCTGGACGTGGGCAGCGGCCCCGGCACGATCGCCGCCGACCTGGCGGGCCTGGTCGGCCACCTGACGGCGTCGGAGGTGACCGAGGAGGCGCTCGAGCTGTCCAGGGCCGAGATCACCGCCCGAGGACTGGACAACGTCGACTTCGCCGTCGCGGACGCGCACGCTCTCGACTTCCCCGACGACACGTTCTGCGTGGTCCACGCGCACCAGGTGCTGCAGCACGTCGGCGACCCGGTGCGGGCGCTGCGGGAGATGCGCCGGGTGACCAAGCCGACCGGGTACGTGGCGGCGCGCGACAGCGACTACGCGGCGTTCGCCTGGTATCCGCTGCTGCCGGAGCTGGACGAGTGGATGGCGCTGTACCAGAGGCTCGCGCGGGCGAACGGCGGCGAGCCGGACGCGGGGCGGCGGCTGCTGTCGTGGGCCAGGGCGGCGGGCTTCACCGACGTCACCGCCACCTCCTCGACGTGGTGCTTCGCCACGCCGGAGGACCGGGCCTGGTGGGGCGGGATGTGGGCGGACCGCATCCTGGGCTCCACCATGGCCGAGCAGGCCCTGTCGACCGGCGCGGCCACGGAGGCCGGCCTGCGGCGGATCTCGCAGGGGTGGCTGAAGTGGGCGGAGGCCGAGGACGGCTGGATCTCCATCGTCCACGGTGAGATCATCTGCCGCGCCTGACGACCCCCGGCGCCACGGCGCGTGTCAACGGGCGCGCGTCAACGGGCGTGGTCGCGGTTGTCGAGTCCCCAGACGCGCGTCAGCGTCCCCGGCCGCGCGTCCCCGGCACGCGCCGGGCGGGTCACAGGCCCAGGGTGCGGGCCCGCTGCCACTGGGGGTCGCGGTAGAGGACCATGTCCGAGCCGATCATCTCGTCCGGCGCCGACAGCATGGTGATCTCGCCCGCGGCCTGCATCTCCAGCAGCAGGTCGCGCACCCGCGGGCCGACGGGCAGCCGTCCGGCGGGCAGCCCCATCCCGGCCCGCACCGCGTCGGCGGCCTCCGACAGGTGGAACGGCCCGTCGAAGTTCGCGACGATCCCGCGTACGACGGCGATCGTGATGAGGTGCTCGGCCTCGGCGTAGGCGAGCTGCCAGATGACCTGCTCCTGGCGGCCCCCGGTGGCCGCGCACGCCGTGCAGCCGTGTGTCAGCCCGGGCGCCATCTCCTCCTGGCCGGAGCCGAGGCAGACCGAGCACAGGCCGTTCTCGGCGGCGTGCAGCTCGGCCGTCATCCGCCCGGCGAGCACGGCGCCGCACTCGCAGGCGAACGCGTCACCCAGGATGCCGGTCTGCGGGGAGATCGCATGCGTCGTCACCGGGCCGACTCTACCGCCGCCCGCCGCCGTCCCGGGCACCCGGCGCACTCCAGAACGGCGGCCGCACGTCAGCCGCGCAGGTCCGCGAGCCCGTGCAGCCGGCGCAGGGCCTTGCGGGCCGCGGCGGCGACGCGCTCGTCGGGGTGGTGGTCGATGAGCACGCGCAGCACCTGCCCCGTCCACGGATGGTCCCCGAACGCCAGGATCGCGATCGTCCCCGCCTGCTCCTCCGCGTCCATCCCCATGGCGATCGACTCGATCACCTCACCCGCCTCGCCCCCGAACTCCAGCAGCGCCGCCGCCATGTCCACGAACACCCAGGCGATCTCCTCCGGGGCGGCCGGGCGGTCGTCGCGCTCCGTCCTGGTGGCGATCACCGCCCCGAGCCCGGGCTCCTCCAGCAGCCCGGCCAGCGCCCGCCTCCCCTCCTCGCCGAAGTCCGACGACAGCAGCTCCACGCCGACCGCCCGGCTGAGCGGGCTCACCGGGGCCAGCGCCGAGGCGATCTCGGCCACCGCCGCGTCCGTGTCCCGGCCCTTGAGCCACCCGGCCAGCTCCTCGCCGCGTTCCGTCTCCGGGTAGGAGCGCAGGCCGTGCAGCAGCTTGGCGGCGTCGGCGTCCGCGAGCGACCCGATGACCGGCACCTCCTGCCCGGTGGTCTCCGCGATGATCAGCCGCGCCGCCCACAGCCCGAGCCAGCTCAGCGTGTACGGCTCCGCCTGGCGTACCAGGCCCAGCCCGGTCAGCACCTCGGGCACGGCGCCCGGATGCGGCTCGCGCGACAGGAACATCCTGACGAGCTCCAGCAGCAGCCCCTCGTCGGCGGCCAGCCGTTCGCGGCAGTGGCCCGCCCAGAAGGTCAGGACCTCCGCGTCGGAGCCCTCCGGCTTCAGCTCTTCGGCCAGGGGAGCGGCACGGACGGCCGCCGCGAGCGTGGCCTCCTCGGGCAGCCGGATCGGGGGCTGCAGGGGCAGGGTGTCGTCGTAGGACCTCACGAGCCCATCCTGTCGCGATATTTCCGCTACAGTGCCCCGTGACGCCGAAAAGCCGGAAGAAAGGAGGCACTGAGATGTTCGGCATTACTTCGGGCACTCACTGTGCCCGCTTCTACTTCTCGGAGGAATTGTGCTTTTCCGTCCCGCGGTCGAGGACGATCTAGACCGCCTGCTCGGCTGCGTCGTCGACGAGTCCATCAGCTGGGCGCATCCCGAACGCCTGCTCTCGTTCCTGGAGAGCGGCAACTACCGGTACGACCGCATCTGGCTCGCCGTCGCCGACGACGGCGAGATCCTGGCCCGCGCCGTCTGGTGGGGCTTCCCCGACGGCGACAGGCCCCTCGCGCTCGACTGCGTGTACGTCCATCCGTCGGTGGACGATCGCGTGGGGCTGGCCGCCGAGCTGCTGCGCCGCGCCCACGACGCGTACGGGCGGGCCATCGAGTACCACGTGTTCGTCACCCGCGGCTGGCGCGACCACCCGAAGGCCGCGGCGGCCATCGCCTGGCGCTGGGAGGCGGCCGGCCGCGCCGGGCTGACCGAGGAGCTGGAACGGCTCCGGTACGAATGGACGGCCGGGCCCGTCCCCGAGCCGTCCGACCGGCTCGTCTTCCGTGGCGATGACGACGACGAGGTGTTCGTGGAGGCGTTCCGCCGGGTGGCCGTCGGGACGCTCGACTTCCACACCCGGCAGGCCCTGGTCACGATGGACCCCCTGGAGCAGGCGCGCGAGGACGTTCGCGACAACCGGTCCATGCGGGGCGACCGGTCGTGGTGGCGGCTGGCGTACGACAAGAGCGGGGACCTGGTCGGGGTCGCCCTGCCGTCGGCGAACGACGGCGGGCCCGTGGTCGGCTACCTCGGTGTGGTGCCCGAGCACCGGGGCCACGGGTACGTGGACGAGCTGCTCGGCGAGATCACCCGCGTCCACGCCGAACGCGGGGTCCAGCGGATCCTGGCGGACACGGACTCCGGCAACGTGCCGATGGCCAGGGCGTTCGAACGCGCCGGCTACCACAACTTCGCCATCAGGCTCGTCCTGTCGGCGAATCCCGTGAACGCGTGATGCGGGCGGGCCGTCACGTACGGGATCGTCGATTCGATCCATCAAGTCCTCTTGATGGGACCGTCGCCTTCAGACGACTGGGGATTCGGGAGCGGAGGGCCGCCAAGGCCTGAGCGGGTACCACGTGGTGTGGTGCCCGAGGTACCGCCGCCCGGTTCTTGACGGGCGGGTGAAGAACCGCCGGGAGGAGCTGATCGGGGCCAAGGCCGACGAGCACGGCCGGCAGATGCGCGCCGAGTTCCCGCACCTGCGCTCCCGGCTGCCCACACTGTGGTCACGGTCCTCCTTCGTGGTCACGGTCGACGCCGTGTCCGTGCGGACGGCACAGCGCCACATCGGCACGCAGGATGAGCGGGCATCCCCGGGCGGCGGCCGTGCGTAGGTCCTACAAGTTCCTCACTCGCCCCACGAGCAAACCGGAACCTGCCGCCACCCCTCAACCTCGCCCGAGCGCCCAGCGGGTCCCCGAGGGTGCCCGGCGGGTCGTCTGGTGGGGCGTCCCCAGGAGTGCCCGCCCGTCCGGCCCGCCCCGCTGGAGGTCGTGAGGGAACAGAGCGGGCGGAGGATGGGGCAGGGGGCCACCGGGTCCAGCTCGGCACCCCGACCCGGCCGCCAAGGCCCCGCCGACGACCCCGAGCGCGTCCGTCCCGCCCGCCGGCTCCTCGCCGACGGCCTCGAGCCCGTCCGCTCTGCCCACCGGCTTCCCGCCTGCCGACGTCACGTCAGGGAGCTCCACCCGCGCACGCGCGCCCGCACCACCAGGTCGTGCAGCGCCGCCTCCGCCGTGGCCCGCTCGGGCAGGACGGAGGAGTCACGCGCCGCCTCCAGCGCAGCCGTCATCCGCTCCACGTCCGCCTCCAGGCCGAGCGTGGAGGGCGCGCGCACGTGCTCGGCCTCCACCTTGCGGGCGACCAGGTCCGGCAGGTACGCGGGCCCGTACGCGTACAGGCGCGTCAGGTCGGCCTCCAGCTCGCCGGTGCGCATGAGGTGCGTCCCGGTGGCCAGCACGCGGAAGGTGTAGAGCAGCGGCTTCAGCTCCAGGCGTTTGGTGAACAGCCGCCACTGCGTCCGCGCGAACCCCAGGTAGTGGTGGGCGTGGTGCCGCGTCAGGCAGCCCGGGGCCAGCGCCACCAGCTCCTCGTGCACCGGCGACGACGTCACGACCAGCGGCGACAGCAGCTGCTCCAGCACATAGCCGTTGCGCCCCAGCAGTAATCGGCAGAACTTGGCCAGGTCGTGCGTCACCAGGTCCACCTCGACGCCGTCGCGCGTCCACATCCGCTCCAGCGTCTGCGGCCCGTGCCGCAGCCCCGCCACCTCCTCCACCGGCAGCACGTGCACGCCGCGCAGGTCCACGTCCGAGTCCACCGAGGGGAACCCGTACAGGTGCGCCCCGCTCACCGTCGCGAACACCAGCGGGTACGGCTGCTCGCCGGGGATCTCGGCCAGCCAATCGGGCAGCTTCACAAGTTCTCCTTTCGCACGCCGACCAGGAACTCCTCCACCCGCTCCCGGTCCGCCCGCTCCGGCAGCACGCTGCCGGCGGCGCCCACCTCGGCGGCCAGGTCGATCCGCCAGGCGTTCACCTCCGCCCACGGCACCTCGCCGCGCCGGATCGCCAGCAGCCGCTCCCGATAGGGCCCCACCTGGACCAGCGGTTCCCCGTGGCGGATCAGGTGCAGGCCGCTGAGCAGCAGCCGGATCATGTGCATCGCCTGCTTCCACTTGGGCGCGGCCGGGTCGAGCCGGCGGAACTGCGAGTCGGCGTACCCGGCGAAGGAGTGCCGCGCCCGTTCCGACAGGAACGCCCGGCGCAGCTCGCGCAGCCGCCGCCCGGCAGGCGTGATCACCTCCACCATGGGGGACCACAGGCACTCCAGCGCGGTGGGGTTCGCCTCGAGGGCGAGGACGCAGAAGCGCTCGACCTCCCACGAGAACTGCTCGGGCAGCGGCCCGTCCCGGTGCGTCGCCGGTTTCTCCAACCGCCAGAACGCGGCCGTCGGCGCCACGAAGACGCCCCGCCGGTCGGTGTCGGAGGCGTCCGTCTCGAGTCCGTACGCCCTCGACCCCATGACGACGGTAAGGATCATGTCATCGGTCACCCGGATATCTTGCGCCATGGGCCCGTGGACTGGTCTGATCGATAAGTGAGCGGTTATGGCGAGGCTTACCGGCAGGCTTACCGGCACAGCATCGAACGACCCGACGAGTTCTGGGCCGAGGCGGCACTGGGGATCTCCTGGGACCGGGCGCCGGCGACCGTGACGGCCGGTGGCCGGTGGTTCCCCGACGGGCGGCTCAACACCTGCTTCAACGCGGTCGACCGGCACGTGGCGGCCGGGCGCGGTGACCAGGCGGCGCTGATGTACGACAGCCCGGTGACGGGGACGGCCCGCACGTACACGTACGCCGAGCTGCTCGACCAGGTGGCCAGGACGGCCGGCATGCTGCGCGACCTCGGCGTGACGGCGGGCGACACCGTGGTGATCTACATGCCCATGGTGCCGGAGGCCGTGATCGCGATGCTGGCCTGCGCGCGGCTCGGGGCGGTGCACTCGGTGGTGTTCGGCGGGTTCGCGGCCAGGGAACTGGCCGTGCGGATCGACCACGCCAGGCCCAAGGTGGTGCTCTCGGCGTCCTGCGGCATCGAGCCGTCGCGGGTGGTGGCGTACAAGCCGCTGCTGGACGCCGCGCTGGAGCAGGCCGGGCACCGGCCCGCCAGGTGCGTGATCCTGCAGCGGCCGCAGGCCGTGGCCGAGCTCGACGAGGGCCGCGACCTCGACTGGGCGCGGGCGGTGCGCGACGCCGAGCCGGCCGATTGCGTCAGCGTGGCCGCCACCGACCCGCTCTACATCCTCTACACCTCCGGCACCACCGGCCTGCCCAAGGGCGTGGTGCGCGACAACGGCGGGCACGCGGTGGCGCTGCACTGGAGCATGTCCCACGTGTACGGCGCCGCCCCGGGCGAGGTCTACTGGGCGGCCTCCGACGTGGGCTGGGTGGTCGGTCACTCCTACATCGTGTACGGGCCGCTGCTGGCCGGCTGCACGACCGTGCTGTACGAGGGCAAACCGGTCGGCACCCCCGACCCGGGCGCGTTCTGGCGGGTGGTGTCCACGTACGGGGTGCGCACGCTGTTCACCGCGCCGACCGCGATCAGGGCCATCAAGAAAGAGGACCCATCCGGCATTTTCCCGAAAAAGTGGGACCTGTCGGGGCTGCGTTACCTCTTCCTCGCCGGCGAACGCCTCGACCCCGACACCTACCACTGGGCCTCCGACCTGCTCGGCATCCCCGTCATCGACCACTGGTGGCAGACCGAGACCGGCTGGCCCATCGCCGCCAACTGCGTCGGCATCGAGCCGCTGCCGCTCAAGCCCGGCTCGCCCACCAAGCCCGTCCCCGGCTGGGACGTGCGCATCCTCGACCCCGGCGGCGACGAGTGCCCGCCGGGCGTGGACGGCGCCGTCACCGTCAGGCTGCCGCTCCCGCCCGGCGCGCTGCCCACCCTCTACCGCGACGAGGCCCGCTTCGCCCGCTCCTACCTGGAGCGCTACCCCGGCCACTACCTCACCGGCGACGGCGGCCACGTGGACGCCGACGGCTACCTCTACGTCATGGGCCGCATCGACGACGTGATCAACGTCGCCGGGCACCGCCTGTCGACCGGCGCGATGGAGGAGGTCATCGCCGCCCACCCCGACGTGGCCGAGTGCGCGGTGATCGGCGTGGCCGACGAGCTGAAGGGCCAGCTGCCCGTCGGGTTCGTGGTGCTCAAGGCGGGCGCCGACCGAGATCCGGCGGAGATCGAGCGCGAGCTGACCGCCCTGGTACGCGAGCGCATCGGCCCCGTCGCCGCCTTCCGCCGCGCCGCCGTGGTGGCCCGGCTGCCGAAGACGCGCTCGGGCAAGATCCTGCGCGCGACCATGCGGGACATCGCCGACGGCAATCCGTACACCACGCCCTCCACGATCGAGGATCCCGCGGCGCTGCCGGAGATCGAGGAGGCCGTGAAGCGAACATGACGGCCCGGTAACTTCCGCCAAAAGGCCCGGCCGCACAGCGCATGATGGGACTCCCAGTCCCCGGGAGAAGGCACATGATCGAGACCCCGAGCTACGCCGATGCCCTGAGGATCCTCGGGTGCAAGGACGCCCGGCTCGTCAAGGTGGTCGGGTTCGCCGCGGCGGCGGCGCGTACCGGCTGGGCGCTGGCCGGGGCGGGGCAGCTCGCGACGGGCCTGACCGACATGCGCAACAGCATCGTCGGCTACGGCGAGGACGTCGTGCGGCGCATGCCCGAGCTGAAGAGCGGCGTCGACCGGTACACCCGCACCCAGCGGCTGGCCTCCGCGCACGCGGTGATCGTCATCTCGGCCTACTTCGAGGCGCTCGGCGAGGCGAAGCTGCCGTTCCCGCTCGACCAGCTCGACCGCGGCGGCAAGATCTCGCACGGCGTGCCGACCGCCGAGCGCTTCGCCCGGCTGGTGGCGAGCCTGCTGCTGGAGCGGCTGCCCACGCCCGAGCCGCATCTGCCCTACTCCGAGACCCGCCTCGCCGTGGAACGTGCCTACCAGCGCATGTCGGAGGCCATGGCCGGATACGTGGGCGGGCTGAGCGTCTGGGACGACCTGACGGTCGACGACCAGCTCCTGCTGCCCCGCATGCTGGCCGAGGGCCCGCCCGCCCGCGCGCTGCGCATCTACGACGAGGACTACCGGTCGCTGGCCCTCGACAGCCACGAGTTCGGGGTGCGCAGCCTCGTCACCGAGAAGCCGGCGCCCGCCACGGCGCTGTCGCGGGTGGCCTGGCTGCTGGCCGAGCTGGCCCCGCCCCGGGTGGGCGACCGCCCGGTGATCCACCAGGCCAGGATGGCCGCCAACGCGCTCGACCAGCCCCTCCTGCACGCCGGCAAGCTGCCCGAGGACGTCTGGCTCCCGCTGCTCGGCGAGGGCTACCTCAGCCCCCGCTTCCGGGTCGCCGAGCTGACCAGGGACGCCACGCCCGCCCAGCTGGACTGGTGGGAGGACCGGCGGCCGGTGCCCGACACCGAGGCGTTCCTGGTGGGCCACCTGACCTCGCTGCGCGCCACCCAGGCGCCCCTGCTCGTGCTGGGCGAGCCGGGCTCGGGCAAGACCAAGCTCACCGAGGTGCTCGCCGCGCGGCTGGCCAGGTCGGAGTTCCTGCCGATCCGGGTCGAGCTGGCCGGCGTGTCCGCGCGGGCGGGCGTCACCACGCAGGTCGAGCAGGCCCTCGGCACGGTGCTGGGGACGGAGGTGGACTACGCCGAGCTGGTGACGGCCGCCGACGGGGCGATGCCGGTGATCCTCCTCGACGGGTTCGACGAGCTGGTGCAGGGCGGGGTCGACCGCCACGACTACCTCGAACGGGTGCAGGAGTTCCAGACCAGGGAGGCGGAGCTGGGCCGCCCGGTGGCGGTGATCGTGACCGGCCGCACGGTGGTGGCCGACCGGATCAGGTTCCCCAAGGGGCTGCTCGGGCTGCAGCTCCAGCCGTTCGACGACGACCAGGTGCGGCAGTGGCTGACCATCTGGGACCGCCGCAACCGCGGCCTGCTCGCCCGCCGCGACCTGAAGCCCCTGCCGGCCGAGGCGGCGCTCGTCCACGGCGAGATGGCCAGGCAGCCGCTGCTCCTGCTGCTGCTGGCCCTCTACGACGCGGGCAGCAACGCGCTGCAGCGCGACCACGGCCAGCTCGGGCGCGCCCGCCTGTACGAGGTGCTGCTGCGCGACTACACCGAACGCGAGACCGGCGGCGTGCGCCGGGTGGCCATCGACCAGGAGCTGGTCCTGCTCGGCGCGGTCGCCCTGTCCATGCTGGCCAGCGGAAGCCAGGTCATCACTGACGAGGCGCTCAACCGCGACCTGCCCGCCCTGTGCCAGGGCGGCGAGGACGACCCCGGCGACCCCGATCAACCAGGGGAGGCCCGCGTCGACTGGGCGCGCAAGGCCACCGAGCGCTTCTTCTTCGTGCGCAGGAACGGGCACGCCTTCCTGCACTCCACGTTCGGCGAGTTCCTGGTGGCCTGGCTGACCATGTACGCGCTGCGCGACCTCGACCGGCGCCGCCGCCTGGCCGGCGACGAGCCGCTCGCGCTGGTGCAGGCCGTGGACGACGACCTGCTGTACGCGGTCACGTCCCACTCGTGCCTGGCCGAGCGCGGGCCGACCGTCGGGTTCATCCTGGAGCTGCTGGACGAGGTGCCCTCCGCCGTGCGCGAGCGCTGCGTGGAGCTGCTGGCCGGCCTGCTGCGCCGGTCGCTGCACGAGCGGCCCCGCCGCCACTTCATCGGATTCCGGCCGGTACGCCACACGATGACCCGCCGCCTGGCCGCCTACTCGGCCAACCTCACCCTGCTCATCGTCTGCGCGTCCGAGCAGCCGGTCCGCGTGTCGTCGATCCTGTCCGGGCCCGACCACCTGGAGCAGTGGTCCTCGCTCAGCCACCTGTGGAAGGGGCAGCTCGGGCAGGAGGGCTGGACCGGGCTGGTGACCGCCCTGTCGGCGCACCGCGTCCTCGAAGACGGCAAGGAGGACGTCGTGCTCGGCGGCGCGGAGACCGGCGGCATGGGCGACGTCGTCGTCGCGGTCGCCACCGGCCACTCGGCCCGGCACCGGCGCCTGCTCGACCTGCTGGTCGCGGCGCTGGGGGAGGGCCGCTTCCTGCCGTACCGGGACCGCCTGGCCATCCTGGACGAGCTGGTGCGGACCGTGGCCGTCCGGTCGCCGGCCATGCACCGGGCCCTGGGCGCGATGTGGACCGAGGACGGCGCCGACCACACGGAGCTGCGGCCGCTCCTGCGCGCCATGCTCGCCGACCCGGCCGACCGGGTGGGCACCTGGGAGCAGCTCGTCAAGGCGGGCATCCCGGAGACGGCGCTCTGGGAGATCCAGGGCCTGGACTGATCAGGCCGGCTCGGAGCCGACGGGCAGCTCCACGCTGATCGTCAGACCGCCCTCGTCCCTGGGCGTGGCCGTGACCGTGCCGTCGTGCGCCTCGGTGATCACCCGTACGATCGACAGCCCCAGCCCGCTGCCGCGGTCCGAGCGCAGCCGGTCGCCGTGCAGCCGCCGGAACGGTTCGAAGATCGTCTCGATCTCGTACGACGGCACCTGCAGCCCCGAGTTGGCCACGACCAGCTCGACCCGATCGGCCCGCCGCCGCGTCGTGACCCACACCTCGCCCTTGGCGTGGTTGTGCCGGATGGCGTTCTCCACGAGGTTCTGCACCAGCCGCTCCACCAGCACCGCCTCGCCCGCCGTCGGCGCGGGGTCGAGCAGCCGGTGCATGGTCACCTCGCGCTCGGCCGCCTCGGCCGCCGCCTGGTCGAGCACGTGCTCGGCCACGTCAGCCAGGTCGAACGGCCGCCGGTCCAGCACCGCCTGCTCGCCCTCGGCCAGCGCCAGCAGGCCGTCAATCAGGCGCTCGTGGCGGGCGTTGACCAGCAGCAGCGACTCGCCGAGCCGCTTGACGTCCTCGGTCGCGTCCGGCCGCCGGACGGCCACGTCCACGAGCGTCCTGTTGATCGTGAGCGGGGTGCGCAGCTCGTGCGAGGCGTTCGCGACGAACCTGCGCTGGCCGTCGAACGAGCGCGCCAGCCGGGCGAGCATGGTGTCGTAGACGTCGGTCAGCTCCTTGATCTCGTCCTGGGGACCGTCGTAGCCGATCCGCTCGCTCAGGTTGTGGCTCTGGGCGACCCGGCGGGCGGTGTCGGTGACGTTCCTGAGCGGGCGCAGCACCATGCCCGCCGTCCGCCAGCCGATCCCGAACGCCAGCCCGGTGCCGGCCAGCACCGCGAGCCCGCCGGCGGTGCGCAGGTTGGCGAGGACGCCGGTCTGGTAGGTGAGGTGCGTCTTGAGCGCGAACCCCCTGGCTATCTCGTACCCGTCCTGGTAGCGCGGGGCGTAGAGGCTGTAGCCGTCCCGATCCACCCGGATCTCGTCGGGGGTGAACACGGAGGCCCGGTACTGGAGGCTCGTCTGGACGACGAAGTAGACGGCGGCCAGCGCGAGGGCGGCGACCACGAAGAACACGCCCCCGCTGAGCAGGGCGAAACGCAGGCGCATGCTCATGGGATGCGATACCCCGATCCCGGCACGGTCTCGATGACCTGCGGCTCGCCGAGCTTCTTGCGCAGCTTCATCATCGTGGTGCGGACCGTGTTCGTGAACGGGTCGATGTGCTCGTCCCACACCTTCTCCAGCAACGTCTCCGCCGAGACCACCGCTCCCTGGGCCCGCAGCAGCTCGGCCAGCACGCCGAACTCCTTGCGGGCCAGCGGCACGTACCGGCCCTCCCTGAACACCTGCCGGTGCGCCCAGTCCAGCCGCACCCCGGCCCGCTCCAGCATGGGCGGGTCGGCCCGCCGGGCCCGCCGCCCGAGCGCGTGCACCCGCGCCACCAGCTCCTCGAACGCGAACGGCTTGGGCAGGTAGTCGTCGGCCCCCAGCGACAACCCCACCACCCGCGAGCGCACGTCGCTCGCGGCGGTCAGCATGAGCACCCGCACCAGCCAGCCGCGCTCGACCACGGCCTTGCACACCTCGTCCCCGTGCACCTGCGGCAGGTCGCGGTCGAGGATCAGCACGTCGTAGTCGTGCACGCCGAGCCGTTCGAGCGCCGCGTCCCCGTCGTAGGCGACGTCGACGGCCAGTGCCTCTCCGCGTAACCCCTCGGCGATCGAGTCGGCGAGCATCCGCTCATCCTCAGCGACCAAAACGCGCACCTTGCCCCCAAAAGATGTTAAATGCCCGCCAGTCTGCTCTGGCCGGCATAACGCGCGCATAACCAGATTCGGTGACGTTCAGGTTATAGGTGGCGCGCTGGACTGGCCCCCCTGAAGCCGGGATCCGCCTGGCGGTCTCGGGGGAGAAGACCATGGCGCCCACACTCGCGGGGCCACGTGACCACGGGTTGTTCGGGTGCGTGCTCGCGCTCGCCGCCGCGCTGCGCGTGCTCGTCATGCTGGGGTACGACACGGCGCGGCTCTACTGGTACGACTCGTTCACCTACCTGGACACGGCCGTGCGCCTGCGCCCGCAGGGCGCGTTCCACCCGGCGGGCTACTCCTGGTTCCTGTGGGCGCTGCGGCCCTTCCAGAGCGTGGAGCTCGTCGTGGGGGTGCAGCACGCGATGGGGCTGGCCGTCGGGACGATGATCTACCTGCTGCTGCGCCGCCGGCCGCTGCCCGCCTGGGGAGCGGCGCTGGCGGCGGTGCCGGTGCTGTTCGACCCGGCGTTCGTGCGCCTGGAGCACGCCGTGCTGTCGGACACGCAGGTGATCTTCCTCGTCGTGGCCGCGCTGCTGGTGCTCATGTGGCGCGGGGAGGTGTCCACGCGGGCGGCGGCGGTGGCCGGGGTGCTCCTCGCGCTGGCCGGTCTGACCCGTACCGCCACCGTGCCGCTGCTCGGCCTGGCCGCCCTCTACCTCCTGCTGCGGCGGACCGCGTGGCAGGCACGGTGGCGGGCGACCCTCGCCCTGGTGGTGGCGGGGGCGCTGCCGCTGGCCGCCTACGCCGGCTGGTACGCCGAGCACCACGGCAGGTTCGCCTTGAGCGGCTCGGACGGCGTCGCCCTGTGGGCCCGCACCATGACCTTCGCCGACTGCTCGATCATCAGGCCGCCCGCTGACCAGGCCGCGCTCTGCCCGAACGGCACCGTCCTGGACGCCGCCTCCGAGTACGTCTGGGACCCGCGGGCCTCGCTCAACCGCCTGCCCGGCGACCGGTTCACCCACAACGACCTGGCCAGGGCGTTCGCGCTCCGGGCGATCGCCGCGCAGCCCCTGGACTACCTGCGCGAGGTCGTCCGCGACACCTCGCTCGCCTTCACCTGGGAGCCCGTCGCCCACCCGAAGCGCATGAGCCCGACCACGGCCTTCCAGCGGGGCTCCTGGCCGCTCCCGTCCGGCCAGCCCCTCGTGGACCAGGTCAGGAAGGAGTACGACCCCGACATCCGGGGCATGCGGTCCGTCGAGCCGTTCGCCTCGATCCTGGCCGCCTACCCGTACCCGTGGTTCCTGCACGGCACGCTGTTCGGCGTCCTGCTGCTGGCCGGCGGGGCGGGCGCGGTGCTGCGCCCGCGCACGGCGCTGCTGCCGTGGTCGTTCGCGGTGTTCCTGCTCGTGGCGCCGGTGGCCGCGCTCGACTTCGACCACCGCTACGTCCTGCCCGCCATCCCCGTCGCCTGCGTGGCCGCCGCCCTGGCCGTGCGGCGGCCGGCGCCGCGCCGGTCGGGTGGTTACCCCCGTGGCTACGATCATGTTGCGCGTCCGAGAGCATCGGCGAACGGATCTCGCGCGTCCTGAAGGGCCGCGCGGCCCGCCGCGCCGCTGGTCGAGGCGCCCTCATGAGCTCGGCCGGCCATGGACACGCCCCGGGATCGCCCCCGCCGATTCTCCCGGCTGACCCTTTTGAGGCTGACACTCCACCGGAATGTTACGTAATATCCGTACATCACGAGCGTTGGGGGCGCCAGGGTGCCAGGACAGAGCGTGGGTGTGGTCGTCGATCCCGGAGTGCCTCCGGAAATAGCCGGACTGCTGCGTGCCAACGCCCCGCTGCTGTCCAGGATCAGGGCCGGATGGGTGCCGCCCGCCGAGACGCCCCCGTCCCGCCACAAGAGCCCGTCCAGTGCCATGCTCCTGGCCGCGACCCCCTTCGTGGTCGCGCTCATGGGCCTCCTGCTCGCCTCGCCGTTCGCGCCGGCCGGGTTCGTGCTGCTCGGCACGTACGTCTTCATCGTCCTCGTCAAGATCGCCTCCATGAGCGAGGTGCCCGAGGACGACCGGCCGCAGGAGCGCGCCGTGTACGAGCAGGCCCGCTGGTACGACGGCCGCTACCTGCTGCTCGAGGACTTCGACCCGGAGGCGCGAGCCGTCCTGGTCAGGGCGCAGCGGGCCATCGGGTCGGTGCTGCGCTCCCACGTCAACGCCGAAGGACTGCTGGACGACGCCCGCAACGCCGTGATGCTGCCCGCCCAGGAGTGGGAGATCGCCCGCCTGCTCGCCAAGCTGTCGGCGCTGCGCCTGGAACACCGGGAGCTGCTGGCCAGGGGCATCGCGCCCGAGGTGGCCGCGGTGATCGAGCCGCTCGAACGGGCCCTGGTCAACAGCGAGGCCGCCGTGATCGCCCGCGTGGAGGCGCTGGAACGTTACGCCGGCCACGTGGCCGAGGCCGAGCGCGCCTACCACGCCCGCGGCCAGATCGAGGAGCTGCGCGCCCGGCTGCCGCGCTACGAGGAACTGCTGGCGGAGTCGGGCGCGGACAAGCTCGCCGTGCCCGAGATCGAGCGCCTGACCGAGGACGCCGACGTGCTCGAACGCACCTTACGACGCAGCGTCCGGTCCGCCCACGAGGCGTTCCGCTATCTCGAAGGATGACACCCGGACATAGGATCGATAACGTGCCCGGACGTCATGCGAAGGTGATAGTCGATCCGGCGGTGGCCGACGACGTCGCGGCCCTCTTACGTGACAACCGCAAGCTCCTCGTACGCATCCACGCCGGCTGGGTGCCCGCGCACAAGCGCCATCGCCCGCTGGTCGGCGTCGTGACCAGGCTGGCGGCCACCGGGACCGCCGCCGTCGCGGCCGTCTACGGCCTGGCCCTCTTCGTCGCCGGACGCTACACCCCCTTCGCCGTGATCATGACCGGCGCCGCCCTGCTCGTCGTCAGCGTCCTGCTCAGGCCCAGGCCCGACGCCGAGGTGGAGCGCGCGCACGCGCTGGAGCTGGCCGTCTACGACAGCTCCCGCCGGCACGAGGGCCGTTACGTCGTACGCGACCAGCTCGACGAGCCCGCCAGGGCCCTCATGATCCGCGCCCAGACCGCCATCGACCAGGTCATGAGCTCCAGCGTCCACGCCGAGGGCCTCCTGGACGACGTGCGCAACGCGGTGATGCTGCCCGCCCAGGAGTGGGAGATCGCCCGGCTGCTGGCCAAGCTGTCGGAGCTGCGGGCCGAGCACGAGGAGGTCGTCTCCGAAGGCCTCACCCCAGAGGTGGCCGCCGTCGCCGAACCCCTCGCCCAGGCGCTCGACAGCAGCCAGCAGGCCGTGATCGCCCGCGTCGAGGCGCTGGAACGTTACGCCGGCCACGTCGGCGACGCCGAGCGCGCCTACCGCGCCCGGCACCAGATCGAACGCCTCAGCGCCAAGCTGCCCCGTTACGAGGAACTCCTCGCCGAGTCGGGCGCCGACGGGTCGTCCGTACCGGAGCTGAGCCGGTTGTCCGACGACGCCGACCGCCTTGAACAAGCGCTTCGTGACAGCGTCAGCTCCGCGCACGAAGCTTTTCGCCACCTGAGGGGGTGACTTCCCTTAGGATCCGATTTCGTGGCGGATGTGGTGGTTGACCCCGATGTGCCGCCGGATGACGCGCAGCTGCTCAGGGAGAGCCGGCGGGTGCTGCTCAAGATGCGCCAGGGCTGGGCCCCCGAGTCGAGGCGGGCCATATCGAGTGCGCAGTACCGGATAGTCGCGGCGTTCGGATCGGTGGCGCTCTTCGGAGTGATGGCCGTCAGCGGCCTGGTCGGCCGGGGCCTCGGCCTGCTGATGCTCGTCCTGCTGGGCATCCCCATGATGATCGTGCTGTTCGTCCGCAACGACCTGCCCGACGACGACGAGGAGGAGTACGAGCGGGAGGTCTACGAGCAGCTGCGCTGGTACGAGGGCCGCTACGTGCTCACCGAGGACCTCGACGAGGCCTCCGCCCGCCTGCTCGCCCGCGCCCAGCGCGCCATCGCCGTCGTGACCGAGTCCCGGGTCAACGCCGAGGGCCTGCTCGACGACGTGAGCAACGCGGTGATGCTGCCCGCCCAGGAGTGGGAGATCGCCCGCCTGCTGGCCAAGCTGTCCGCGCTGCGCACCAAGCACAGGGAGACCGTGTCCAAGGGGCTCACCCCCGAGGTGGAGGCCGTGGCCGAACCCCTCGCGCGGGCCCTCGACAGCAGCGAGGAGGCCGTGCTGGCCCGCGTCGAGGCGCTGGAACGTTACGCGTCCAACGTCGCGGACGCCGAGCGCGCGTACCAGGCCCACCACCAGATCGAGGAGCTGCGGGGGCGGCTGCACCAGTACGAGGAACTGGTGGCCGAGACGGGGGCCGACGGGCTCGCAATGCCGGAGCTGGAGCGGCTGGCGCAGGACGCGGACCGGCTGGAGCAGGCGCTGCGGCGAAGCGTCACCTCCGCCCACGAAGCCTTCCGCTACCTCGACCCCTGACCCCTCCGCCGCACCCCGCCCGGTGACGCGGCCGTCCCTCCGGCCCCGACGCGCCGTACCCCGGCCGGTGTCCTCGGGGCCGCAGCAGGCGCGGCCCCGCGCGCCGACGTCAGGTGGGCCGGGCGGTTTCCAGGAGGAGGTCGCACAGGGCGTCGGCGGCGTCCACGCGGCCGAGCTTGGCCGAGGCCTGCCCCATCGAATGCCGCAGCCCCGGGTCGGCCAGCAACGGCATCAGCTCGGCCAGCAGCTGCTCGGCCGTCGGATGCGGCTCCAGCAGGGCCCGGGCCGCCCCCGCCGACACCAGGTACGCGGCGTTCTTGCGCTGCTCGTCACCCCCGGTGGGGATCAGGGGCACCAGCACGGAGGGCTTGCCGATGGCGGTCAGCTCCGACACCGTCCCCGCCCCGCTGCGGGAGATCACCACGTCGGCGGCGGCGAACAGGTCGGCCAGCTCCCCGCCCACGTACGGCACCGGATGGTAGCGATCGGCCAGGTCGACGGGCAGCGCCACGGCCCGCATCTGGTCGATCCACGCCGGCCCGCACTGGTGCACGACCTGCGCGTGCGGCAGCAGCCGCGGCAGGATCTCCGCGATCAGGGTGTTGACCTGCTTGCTGCCCTGCGCGCCGCCCGTCACGTAGATCAGCGGCACCTCGAACGTCAGCCCGAACAGGTCGTACGCCGCCGCCCGGTTGCCCTGCAGCAGCTCGGGCCTGATCGGGTTTCCGGTCACCACGGCCCTGGAGCGCGCGGAGGCGGGCAAATAGTCCAGCGACGACTCGTGCGACAGCGCGATCCTGGTCGCCAGCCTGGCCAGGATGCGGTTGGCCAGCCCCACGACGGTCGTCTGCTCGTGCATCACCAGCGGCCGGCGGATCAGCTTGGCCGCGACCCCGATGGGCACCGCCACGTAGCCCCCGGTCGACAACACCACGTCCGGCAGGTAGCGGGCCGCGTGTCCCACCGCCTGCAGCACCCCGATCGGGATGCGGAAGACGTCGGCGATGTTGGTGCCCAGCTCCTTGAGGTTCGGACGGCGGCGCAGCTTGCCCGTGGTGATCGCCTTGAACGGGATGCCGTGCTCGGACGTGATCCGGGCCTCCAGGCCGTTGGCCGTGCCCACCCAGAGCACGTCGTGGGGCACCTGACGCCGCTGGACGGCCGACAGGGTGGTCAGAGCCGGATAGGTGTGACCACCGGTGCCGCCGCCGGTGATCAACAGTCGCAGGGTTCGTGACATGCGATCAGACTAGGGCCGCACAGCGGAAACCCGTGTGCCCGGTGGAGGAGTCAGGCGTGTTGGAGGTGCGGGCGGCCACGCGGTAGCGGTTGCAGTAGGAGTCGTGGCACATGTACGAGCCGCCGCGGATCACCTTCGCCGCACCCTGCGCGGGACCGGCCGGGTTGTCGGCGAACGCCTCCCAACTCGTGCCCCACCAGTCGGCCGTCCACTCCCAGACGTTGCCGGAGACGTTGTAGAGGCCGTACCCGTTGGGCTGGAAGGACTTGACCGGCACCGTCCCCTTGCTCGGCGCCACCGGGAAGCGGCCCTGCCAGATGTTGCACCGCTGCCGCCCCTTGGGCGCCAGCTCGTCGCCCCACGGGTAGCGCTTGCGCTCCAGGCCGCCGCGGGCGGCCATCTCCCACTCCGCCTCCGTGGGCAGCCGCTTGCCGGCCCACGTGGCGTACGCGGTCGCGTCGTTCCAGGACACGTGCACGACGGGGTGGTTCTGCCGGTCGCCGGCCGACGACCCCGGGCCCTCCGGCGAGCGCCACGAGGCGCCCTCGACGCCCGCCCACCAGGGTGCGCCGGGCACGCTGGCCTCCATCACCCCGCCCGTGGCGAACTGGGCGAACACGAACGACCAGCCGATCCGCTCGGCCTCGGTGACGTAGCCGGTCTCCTTCACGAACGTGGCGAACTGCGCGTTCGTCACGCACGTCGGATCGATCATGAACGGGTCCAGCCGCACCTCGCGCACCGGCCCCTCGCCGTCCTCCTGACGCCGCTGCCCCGCGACGTCCTGCGCCGCCTGCGGCTTCTCATCCGGCCCGATACTGTCGTGCGCCGGCACCGCGAT
>NZ_JBSFTC010000225.1:9817-19804 GCF_053590415.1 Nonomuraea sp. NPDC003201 | reverse complement strand
GGGCCGGCGACCTGCCCGCCACTCGGGCGGCCCGGCGCATGACGGCGGCCACCTCCACGGCCCCCACCCCCGCGCCGCAGTTCAGGGACGGTCAACGCCGGCCGGCCCGGCGCTCAGGTCATCGACGCCGAAGGCGTCCTGCGCCCGCGGCGCTCCTGTCAGAAGCGGTTGTCGGACCCTCGCGGGCCCTGCCGTACGCGCTCCTGTCAGAAGCGGTTGTCGGACCCTCGCGGGCCCTGCCGTACGGACTCGGCGCTGAGCGTGGGCTGCCAGTCGAAGACGTAGCCGCCCTCCATCGACCCGATGACCACCTCGGCGCCGGCGGTGGCGCCGGCCTTGGCCAGCTCCGCCTCCACGCCGAGCCGTTCGAGCCGGTCGGCGAGGTAGCCCACGGCCTCGTCATTGGTGAAGTCCGTCTGCCTGATCCACCGCTCCGGCTTCTCGCCGGTGATCTGGAACAGGTTCTCGTTGACCCGCCGCACCCGGAACCCGGTCTCGCCGAGCTGCTTGGGCCTGATGACCAGCCTGGTGGGCTCCTCGACCGGCTTCTGGGCCCTGGCCGCGGCGACCCACTCGCCCATCGCGTACGTGAGCTCCCGCAGCCCGTCATGGGTGGCGGCGGAGATCGTGAACACCCGCAGCCCCCGCGCCTCGAACTCGGGCCTGACCAGCTCGGCCAGCTCCCGCGCGTCGGGCACGTCCGCCTTGTTCAGCACGACCAGCCGGGGCCGGTCCTCCAGCTTCCCGTACGCGTGCAGCTCCGACTCGATGACCTCGTAGTCCGTGATCGGGTCGCGTCCGGGCTCCATGGTGGCGCAGTCGATGACGTGCACGAGCATGTCGCACCGCTCGACGTGGCGCAGGAACTCGTGCCCGAGCCCCTTCCCCTGCGAGGCCCCGGGGATCAGACCGGGCACGTCGGCGACGGTGAACACGGTCTCCCCGGCGGTCACCACCCCCAGGTTGGGGATCAGGGTCGTGAACGGATAGTCCGCGATCTTGGGCTTGGCCGCGCTCAGGGCGGCGATCAGCGAGGACTTGCCGGCGCTCGGGAACCCGACCAGCGCCACGTCCGCCACGCTCTTGAGCTCCAGCATGACGTCGAGCGCGTCCCCGGGCTCCCCGAGCAGCGCGAACCCGGGCGCCTTCCGCCTGGTCGTGGCGAGGGCGGCGTTCCCCAGGCCGCCGTGCCCGCCCTCGGCGATGACGTACCGCGTGCCGACGCCCACGAGGTCGACCAGCACCTCACCCGTGGAGGCGTTCTTCACGACGGTGCCGTTGGGCACCGGAAGGATCACGTCCGTCCCGTTGGCTCCGTCCCGGTTGGAGCCCTGCCCCTGCTTGCCGTTCTCGGCCTTGCGGTGCGGCCGGCGGTGGTATTCGAGCAGCGTCGCCGTGTTGGGGTCGACCTCGAGGACGACGTCACCGCCCCGGCCGCCGTTGCCGCCGTCGGGGCCGCCGAGCGGCTTGAACTTCTCCCGGTGGATGGAGGCGCACCCGTTTCCCCCGTCACCGGCACCGATATGAAGGACCACCTGGTCCACAAAGTCCGGCACTCTGCACTCCTCCACACAAACCGCCCACCGGCGGAAAGTCAGCCAAAAGCAAAGGGGCGGATCGACACCGCGATCCACCCCTTTGGCAAGAAAACCCAAGGTCTACGGAGAGGAAGAACCCCTACTCCGCGACGGGAACGATGCTCACGGCCCGCCGGCCGCGCTTGACACCGAACTGCACGTGCCCGGCCGCCAGCGCGAACAGCGTGTCGTCGCCGCCACGCCCCACGTTGTCGCCGGGGTGGAAGTGGGTGCCACGCTGACGGACGATGATCTCGCCCGCGTTGACCAGCTGGCCGCCGAAGCGCTTGACGCCCAGGCGCTGAGCGTTGGAGTCACGACCGTTCCGGGTGGACGACGCGCCCTTCTTGTGTGCCATCTCTCAAACTCCCGTTCAGGCCTGCTCGATACCGGTGATCTTCACCTGGGTGTACCGCTGACGGTGACCCTGGCGCTTCTTGTAACCGGTCTTGTTCTTGTACTTGAGGATCCGGATCTTCGGGCCCTTGGTCTCGCCGAGGATCTCGGCGTTGACCGTGAACTTGCCCGCCTCCGTGGTCACATCGCCGTCGTTGACGACGAGCACCGTCGGCAGCGAAACCGAAGAGCCGACCTCGCCGGCGACCTTGTCCACCTCGAGGACGTCACCGACGGAGACCTTCTGCTGCCTGCCGCCGCAACGAACGATCGCGTACACCGCGGAACCCTTCTGACTCACTGTTGTCTCGTACATCAGCCGCCTCATCGAGAGGTGGCCGCCGAATGCTGCGCCTGTCATTCGGCCTGTCTCAAACCGACGAACCGAGTAAGCGCGCCAACAGGGCACGTCACCTGACGCACCGATACACCAGGGTACCGGATTAACGGTCCCCTAGGCGAACCGGACGGAACGTCGGAAGCCTGCCGAGAACTACTCGGACGACTTGGCTCGGCGCGAGCGTCGCCGCCCTCTGCCGGAAGTCTGGCTGGCCTGGTCGTCCTCAGCCGGGACGTCTTCAAGCGCACCGGTCACCGTATCACGGCTCGAGGTGTCCTTGGCCGCGGAAACCTTGTCGGAGACCGCCTTCTCGATGGCCATCTTCCCCTGCGTGCCGCGCGGCTCGGGCTTGGGCTCGACCGGCTCCGTGGAGACGAGCAGGCCACGCCCGTTGCAGCACTCGCACGGCGTGGAGAAGGCCTCCAGCAGCCCCTGTCCGACCCGCTTACGCGTCATCTGGACCAGGCCCAGCGAGGTGACCTCGGCCACCTGGTGCTTGGTCCTGTCGCGGGCCAGGCACTCCAGCAGCCGCCGCAGCACCAGGTCGCGGTTGGACTCCAGCACCATGTCGATGAAGTCGATCACGATGATGCCGCCGATGTCGCGCAGCCTGAGCTGGCGCACGATCTCCTCGGCCGCCTCGAGGTTGTTGCGGGTGACGGTCTCCTCGAGGTTGCCGCCCTGCCCGGTGAACTTGCCGGTGTTGACGTCGACGACGGTCATCGCCTCGGTACGGTCGATCACCAGCGAGCCGCCGCTGGGCAGCCAGACCTTGCGCTCGAGCGCCTTGCCGAGCTGCTCGTCGATCCGGTAGTGCTCGAACACGTCACCCTGGTCGCCGTCCCACCGCGCCAGGCGCTCGCCCAGGTGCGGCGCGACGTACTTGACGTAGTCGTCCACCGTGTCCCAGGCGTCGGCGCCCTGCACGATCAGCGAGGTGAAGTCCTCGTTGAAGACGTCGCGCACGACCCGGATCGTGAGATCGGGCTCGGCGGACAGCAGCTCGGGCGGGCTGGCCGACTTGGCCTTCTTCTGGATGCTCTCCCACTGGGCGGACAGGCGGGCCACGTCACGCGCCAGCTCGTCCTCGGAGGCGCCCTCCGCGGCGGTACGCACGATCACGCCGGCGTTCTCCGGCATGACCTTCTTCAGGATGCTCTTGAGCCGTGTGCGCTCCTTGTCGGGCAGCTTGCGGCTGATGCCGGTCATCGACCCGTCCGGCACGTAGACGAGGTATCGCCCGGGCAGGCTGATCTGGGACGTGAGCCGGGCGCCCTTGTGCCCGATCGGGTCCTTCGTGACCTGTACGAGCACCGACTGGCCCGACTTCAGCGCCGCCTCGATGCGCTTGGGCTGGCCCTCCAGCCCGGCGGTGTCGAAGTTGACCTCACCGGCGTACAGGACGGCGTTGCGGCCCTTGCCGATGTCCACGAACGCCGCCTCCATCGAGGGCAGCACGTTCTGGACCTTGCCGAGGTAGACGTTGCCGACGTAGGACTGGCTGGCCTCGCGGTTGACGTAGTGCTCGACGAGCACGCCGTCCTCCAGGACCGCGATCTGCGTACGGTCGCCCTGGCGGCGCACCACCATCATCCGGTCGACGGACTCGCGGCGGGCCAGGAACTCCGACTCCGTGATGATCGGCGGACGCCTGCGGCCCAGCTCGCGCCCCTCGCGGCGGCGCTGCTTCTTGGCCTCGAGGCGGGTGGAGCCGCGCACGCTCTGCACGCCGTCGGTCGCGGTTTCCAGCCCGCTGCTGCGGCCCGCACGCGGCGCGCGGATGCGCACCACCGTGTTCGGCGGGTCGTCGCTGGCCGGCTCGGCGCCCTCCTCGGAGCCCCGGCGGCGACGGCGACGGCGGCGGCGCGAGGTCCCGGACTCGTCGTCGTGAGCGGCGCCCTCCTCGGCCTGCTCCTCCTCGGCCTCCTCGTCCTGCTCGTCGCCTTCCTCACCCTCGTCACGCTCGCGCGACTTGCCGCGGCCCCGGCCGCCCCGCCTGCGACGGCGGCGACGGCCCGCGCCCTCTTCCTCCTCCTGCTCGTCGGAGGTGTCGAGGTCGGTCTCGTCCTCTACCGCGGACTCGTCGACCGGCTCCTCGACCTCCTCGGGCTCGGGAGCGGGCTGCGGCGCCTCGGCCCGCCGGGTGACGGCGGGCTTGGCCTGGCTGGGGTCGGGCGCCTGGAACAGCGGCGCGAAGATGGCCGCCGGCCGCTGGAACGCGGTGCCGGGCTCGGCCGGCGTGCGCGCGGCGAACCCGAACGGGTCGGACAGCAGGCTCGACCGTGCGGGCTCCTCGTCGAGGTCCTCGCCCGCGGGCTCGTCGTCGAGCGGCTCGTTGTCGGGCAGGATCTCAAGGATGTCCTCATCCTCGGCCGCCTGGACATCACCGGCACGCTCTGCCTCGGCCTGCGCACCACCGGCGGGCGCCGCCTCGGCGGTCGGCGTCGTCGTCGCGGCCTTGCCGGCCGGGCCCTCGCTCGCGGCGGCCTTCTCGGAGTCGGCCACCGCCCCCACGGCGCCTGCGACGGCCTCCTCGACGGGCTCTTCCACCTTCTTGCGCGTCCTGCGCCGCCTCACCGGCTCGGCGGCCTCAGCGGGCGGCTCCTCCACCACGGGGGCCGCCTCGGCTTCGGCCTCGGCGGCCTTCTTCGTCGTACGGCGCCGCGTCGTCGTGGCGGTGGACCGGGTCCGCGTGGTCCTCTTGGGCTTCTCCTCCGCGACGGCCTCGGCAACGGTCTCGGCCACGGCCGCCTCGACCGGGCTCTCCGGCGCGGTCGCCGCAGCGGCCTCCGGCGCGGGCGTGCGGATCTCGGGCGCGGGCTCTCCCGCCGCGCGCTGCGCGGCGGTGCTCTGCACCGGTTGTACGTCAGCCACCGACGGCGCGGTCTGCGCTGCCGCAGTGGTGACCGGAACGTGGACAGGCTCCTCCGGCTCCGGCGGCGGACCCGCCGGGCGGCTGGCGGAGCGGCGACGTGGGGTCACCTCTGGCTGTTCAATTGTCTCCCCGTCAGGGCCAATGGCCCCGGCGTTGGGCTCGTTCTCGAGCATGCGGGCGCTCTCCCGTCAGCTCCCGGGCGCGTCGCCGCGCCGCGCAGGAGCCCTCGTGTCTCGTTGTCCGCCGACGCCCCCAAGGTGGGGGTGTCGGCGCCAAGTCCTGTCAGCGGTCGTGCCTCGCTCGCGCGGGGCACCTCCTCAACCGGCGACGTGCTCACTCGCCGGTCCCGCCTCGCCGCCGCGCGTGGTGTCGCGGTCCAGGTCGAGCGGATCGGCAAGCGCACCAGTGCTGACGTCGAGCGGCCCCTGCGCCAGCCTGGTCACCTCGGGGGGAACCGGCGGCGCGAAGTCGGCCACAAGGCGCAGCCCTGTGAGCACATCGTCGGGTCGAACGGCAGGCGTCATGTGCCGAACAACCATGCGCAGTATGACACACGGCCCTCCGAGCACCTGAGCTGCAGTTCTGTCTGTTCCCTCGGACACCGTGAGCCCCAGGACGGCCTCCCGCGCGTCGAAGCGACGGGGGCCCTTCTTGGTGAGGCGTTCGACCTCCACAGCGCCTGCCGCGAGAAACTTCTCCGCCGCCACCTCGGCGAGCTCGCGATCGGCACCGGGCAACCGCACCTCCCAGTCGGAGACCTCCAAGCGGTCAGCCAGCCCACCCGGGCCCGCTGTCACAACGTCGAGCACATCGAGCCCAGGCGGCAGCGACCCGTCCAGGTCCTGTCTCACCTGCTCGGGATCGCACGGCGTGGTGACACCGATCTCGAGATATTCGGCTTCGCTGGCGACACCGGTCGGCGCCGCGCCCGCGTAGGAGATCTTCGGGTGGGGCGAGAAACCTGCGCTGTAGGCCACCGGTATGCCGGCACGGCGAACCGCTCTCTCAACGGCCCGCGAAATGTCGCGGTGGCTGGTGAAGCGCAGGCGACCGCGCTTGGCGTAGCGCACGCGAAGGCGCTGCACCGTGGGCGCGGGCGGAGGCCCTTCGGGAACAGGTTTCAGAGCTTGTCGTCCTTCCCTTGTAAGAGTTCCTTCGTCTCAGGATAAGCCGCCCTGGCGCGTGTACGTGTACGCCGAGGCACCGGCTGCCCACTGAGCGCGCTAGACCACCGTAAGAGGAAGGAGTTTTCGCCCCGTGGGGCCGATCTGAATTTCCGTGCCCATCGTCGGGCAGACGCCGCAGTCGTAGCAAGGAGTCCAGCGACAGTCTTCGACCTCGCCGCCGGAGACGGCCTCCTGCCAGTCCTGCCAGAGCCACTCACGGTCGAGCCCGGCGTCGAGGTGGTCCCATGGCAGGACCTCGTTCTCCGCCCGCTCGCGCGTGGTGTACCAGTCGACGTCGACGCCCGCCTTCTCGGCGGCCGCCATCCAGCGCTCGTACGAGAAGTGCTCGCTCCAGCCGTCGAACCTGCCGCCGTCCTCCCAGACGCCCCGGATCACGGCGCCGACCCGGCGGTCGCCGCGCGAGAGCAGGCCCTCCACGATCGAGGGCTTGCCGTCGTGGTAGCGGAAGCCGATGGCTCTGCCGTACTGCTTGTCGCCTCTGAGCGAGTCGCGCAGCTGCTTGAGCCGTCGGTCGACGGTCTCGTGGTCGGCCTGTCCGGCCCACTGGAAGGGCGTGTGCGGCTTGGGCACGAAGCCGCCGATGGAGACCGTGCAGCGGATGTCGCGGCTGCCGGTCGCCTCGCGGCCCGCCTGGATGACCTTCTTGGCCAGGTCGGCGATGCCCAGCACGTCCTCGTCCTGCTCGGTGGGCAGGCCGCACATGAAGTAGAGCTTGACCTGCCGCCACCCCTGCGAATAGGCCGTGGTGACGGTGCGGATCAGGTCTTCCTCGGTGACCATCTTGTTGATCACCTTGCGCATGCGCTCGGAGCCGCCCTCCGGCGCGAACGTCAGGCCGGAACGCCTGCCGTTCCTGGAGAACTCGTTGGCCAGGTCGATGTTGAACGCGTCGACCCTGGTGGACGGCAGCGAGAGCGAGGTGTTGGTGCCCTCGTAGCGGTCGGCCAGGCCCTTGGCGACCTCACCGATCTCGGAGTGGTCGGCCGATGACAGCGACAGCAGGCCGACCTCGTTGAAGCCGGACTCCTTGATGCCGTTTTCGACCATCGCGCCGATGGTGGTGATCGAGCGCTCCCGCACCGGGCGCGTGATCATTCCCGCCTGGCAGAACCTGCAGCCACGGGTGCAGCCGCGGAAGATCTCCACGCTGAACCGCTCGTGCACGGTCTCGGCCAGCGGGACCAGCGGCTTCTTCGGGTAGGGCCACTCGTCGAGGTCCATCACGGTGTGCTTGTGCACCCGCCACGGCACGTCGGCCCTGTTGGGGGCGACGCGCTTGATGCGACCGTCCGGGTGGTAGTCCACATCGTAAAATTTCGGGATATATACCCCGCCGGACTCGGCGAGCCGCATGAGCAGCTCGTCCCGCCCGCCGGGTCTGCCCTCGGCCTTCCACTCGCGGATGACCTCGGAGATGGCGATGGAGATCTGCTCTCCGTCGCCGAGCACGGCCGCGTCGAGGAAGTCGGCGATCGGCTCCGGGTTGAAGGCCGCGTGGCCGCCGGCGAGCACGATCGGATCGTCCTCGCCCCGGTCCACGGCCATCAGCGGGATGCCCGCCAGATCGAGCGCGTTGAGCATGTTGGTGTAGCCCAGCTCGGTCGAGAAGGACACGCCGAACACGTCGAAGGCGCGCACCGGCCGGTGCGCGTCGACGGTGAACTGCGGGACGCCCTCGGCCCGCATGAGCGCCTCGAGATCCGGCCACACCGCGTAGGTGCGCTCGGCCAGCGTGGCGGGCAGCTCGTTGAGGATCTCGTAGAGGATCGCCACACCCTGGTTGGGCAGCCCGACCTCGTAGGCGTCCGGGTACATCAGCGCCCACCGCACGTCGGCGGAGTCCCAGTCCTTGACGGTCGAGTTGAGCTCACCCCCGACGTACTGGATGGGCTTCTGCACCTTGGGCAGTAGCGCTTCCAGGCGGGGGAACACCGACTCGACAGACATACGGTCCAGAGTAGCGGCGCTCAGACGGTGGCAGGTCCAGGGATGTCGATGTCGTTGCCGATGAGCACCAGGAGGCGGTGCCCTTCGTAGCAGGTCAGCTCGACGGCGATCACGCCGCTCGCCAGATTGTGCACGCCGACGACATGGTTCGCGGGCAGCAGAAAGCGCTCCTCGCACTCATCGCAATAGGCCAAGAACATGTCTCTAATTAAACGACTGTCTTCGCACCCTGATGGCTTGGAGAAGCCCAATCGCAATGAGATTCGCGAACGTGGCCGTACCGCCATATGACACGAACGGCAGCGGCAGCCCCGTGATCGGCATGATCCCGATCGTCATGCCCACATTGATGAACGTCTGGAACGCGAACCAGCACACGATCGTGCCCGCTACCAGCGTCCCGAACCTGTCGTCGCACTGCCTGGCGATCTTCAGCCCGCGCAGCAGCACCACCCCGAGCAGCAGCACCACCGTGACCGACCCGAGGAACCCGAACTCCTCCCCCGCCACCGTGAAGATGAAGTCGGTGTGCTGCTCGGGCACGAACCGCCCGGTCGTCTGCCCGCCGCCCAGCAGCCCCTTTCCCAGGAGCTGCCCGGAGCCGATCGCGATCATCGACTGCGTGCTGTTGTAGCCCACCCCGCGCGGATCGACGCTCGGATCGACGAACGCCGTAAATCGAGCCACCTGGTACGGCTCGAGCAGCTGGAAGTAGAACACCGAGAACACCCCGCCGGCCGCCACCAGCGTCAGCGCCGCGATCCATCGCTTGCGCACCCCCGCGATGATCAGACCAGCGGCCGTGATCACCGCCAGCACCAGCGCCGTCCCGAGGTCCGGCTGGAGCATCACCAGCCCCATCGTGACCCCCGAGGCGAGGAGCGCCAGCCATATGTCCAGCGCGCGCGGCCGATCACTGCCCTCGGCCGGCTGCGCGAGCAGCATCGCGATGATCAGCAGCAGCCCGACCTTGGCGAACTCCGACGGCTGCACCGCGAACCCGCCGCCGAGCAGGATCCACGAGTGCGACCCGTTGATCGTCGCGCCCAGCGGCGTGATGACCAACCCCAGCCCTATCAGCGACACCAGGAACACCAGCGGCGCGTACGCGCGCATCGCCCGATGGTCGACCGTCGCCACGATCGCGCACAGGATGATCCCGATCATCTCGTTGAAGACGTGCTTCTTCACCAGCCCCGTCGAGCCCGGGGCCCAGGTCCTGGTGGACGACCAGACGAGCAGCGTGCCGATCACGCACAGCCCGGCCACCGCGACCAGCATCAGGGCATCCAGCCTGCGCACCGTCGAGTTCTCGCCGGCGACTCGGCGGAACAGCGACGGCCGCCGGACGGCCACCGTTCGATCGATCACCTCCGCACCTCCATCCCAGCGACCATCCACCCGACCACGCGGCCAGTCACCCACCCGACCACACAGCCGATCACCCACCCGGCCGCCCAGCCGACCACCCCTCCGGCCACCCACCGCCCCGCGCAGCGGATCACCCGACCACCCTCACGACCGACCACCCACCGGCCCACACAGCGGATCACCCCACCGGTCTCACGACCGACCACCCACCCGCCCACACAGCGGATCACCCCACCGCTCTCACGGCCGACCACCCACCCGCCCACACAGCGGATCACCCCACCGCTCTCACGG
>NZ_JBSFTC010000225.1:0-9720 GCF_053590415.1 Nonomuraea sp. NPDC003201 | reverse complement strand
ACCCACCCGCCCACACAGCGGATCACCCCACCGCTCTCACGGCCGACCACCCACCCGCCCACACAGCGGATCACCCCACCGCTCTCACGGCCGACCATCCACCGGCTCGCCGTCCCACCACCGGGCCGCCGAACCCCACCCCGCCCACCGCCCACCACGGGCCAACCCCTGTGCGCACCGCCCACCAGCCGACCCCGGCCCGCACCACCCGCGACGGGCCAGCCCCCACGGCGATCCCCCACCGCCAACCAACGTCTCCGACCGCCACCCGCCATAGGCCGGCCGCCGCGACCACCGCTCACTACCGACCGGCCCCTGCGACCACCACTCACCACTGGCCGACTCCCACGACCACCGGCGGCACCGGTCACCCGACCGCCCCCACCCGGCTTCGGGCTCTGGGCGCTCATCCTCCGGCCACCGTTCCGTCGGGCGAGAAGCTGGGCAGCCTCGTCGTGAGCTTCCCGCCGGGCACGGCGGGAGGCCGCTTGATGCCGTAGATCCCTTCGTAGATCTCCCGCACGGCCGGCGCCGCCGTCTGCGCGCCCATGCCACCCTGCGAGACCATGACCACGACCACGTACTGCGGATTCTTCGTGGGCGCGAATGACGCGAACCACGAGGTGTCCTGCTTGCCCCAGACCTCCGCGGTGCCGGTCTTGCCGCCGATGCGCACCTTGTCCATCGGGAACCCGGCGAAGGCCCCCGCCGCGGTGCCGTCCGAGGGGACCTGGCTCAGCGCGTTCTTGATGTAGAGCCGTTCCTTCTCGCTGATCGGCAGCTTGCCCACGACCGGCACCGGGATGGTCCTGACGACCTTGCCGTCAGGCCGCACCTGCGCCCACCCGATGCGCGGGCTGCGCAGCTTCCCGTCGCTCACCAGCGCCATGTACGCCCGCGCGAGCTGCATCGGCGTCACCAGCACGTCGCCCTGGCCGATGGAGAAGTTGGCCGAGTCGCCAGGCCGCAGCAGGAACCCCTCGGTGCAGTTCTCCAGCGCGAGCCGTTTGAGGAAGTCGGCCCGCGCCCGATCCTTGACCTCCGGATATCCCTTGCGCGACCGCTCGCAGCTCACGGCGTTGGTGCGGTTCCACAGGTCCTTCTTCCACGCCCGGTCGGGGATGCGCCCGGAGGATTCGCCCGGCAGATCCACCCCGGTCGGCCTGCCGAACCCGAACGCCCTGGCCGTGTTGGCGAAGATCTCCTTGGTGGCCTTCTTCGGGTTGCGCCCGCCGTCCTTCAGGTACTGCTCGTACGCGGCTTTGTAGAAGATCGTGTCGCACGACTTGACCAGCGCGGTGTGCAGGCTGAGCGAGCCGAGCGAAACGCCGCGGAAGTTGCTGAACGCCCGGTCGCCGACCATGTAGGAGCCGGGGCATTCGTACGTGCCGTTCAGCGGGTATCCGGACCGCAACATCGCCGACACCGACGAGATCTTGAACGTCGAACCCGGCGCGAACTGGCCGTTGATCGCCCGGGACACGAGCGGCATGTCGGACTTATCAGACAGCAGCCACTGATATCCGCGCGTCGAGATCCCGCCCGCCCAGACCGCCGGGTCGTATCCGGGAGCGCTGGCCAGCGCCACCACCCGTCCCGTACGCGCGTCGAGCACCACCCCCGCGCCGCCGTCAGCCGCCGGCGCGGACTTCATCGCCTTGGCCAGCGCCTTCTCCACCACGGACTGCACCCGCGAGTCGATGCTGGTCACCAGGTGGTCGCCGGGAATCGGGGTGATCTGCTCTTCGACGCCGAGCGCCTTGCCCATCCTGTCGACCTGCACCCTGCGCAGCCCCGACTTGCCGCGCAGCGCCTCGTCGTAGACGTACTCGAGCCCGTCACGCCCCGCCAGGTCCACCCCGGAGAAGCTGGCCTTCAGTCCTTCGCGCTTCTCCAGCTCGGCCTCGGTGACCGGCTGCAGGTAGCCGAGCATCTGCGCCCCGTCGCGCCCGCCGGGGTACTGCCTGACGGAGTGGATCTCCGCCGTCACCCCGGGAAACTCCTCCTGCCGCTCGAGGATCTGCAGGGCCTCACGAGTGTCCACCTTCTCGTCGAGCGGAACCGGCTGGTACGGCGATCCGGTCCAGCAGGGCTTGCGCACTCCCGGCCCGCACGGCGTGATGCGCTGCTGCAGATCGGCGACGGGCCGGCCGAGCACCGCCGACAGCTTGCTCAGCACCTTGAGCCCGCCGTCCTTCATCCTGGTCAGCCTGGTCCGGTCCACGGACACGACCAACGCGGTCTTGTTGCGCACCAACGGCCGCCCGTGCGAGTCGAGGATCTGCCCCCGCACGGCGGGCACGATCACGGCCCGTGTCCTGGTCTCCGTCGCCCGCGTCACGAACTCGTTCCCGCGCACCACCTGCACCTGCCACAGGCGCACGGCCAGCACGACCAGCAACGTCACGACGAGCACCTGCACCAGCAGCAGCCTGGCCCGCATCCGCATCATGTCGAGAACCCCGCCTCCCTGCCCCGTGTGGTCAGCCAGATCACGATGGGGGACACGACCAGCGTGTAGACGATGGTGACGGGCACCTGCTCGGTCAGCGTGGAGATCGTCACCCGGGGGTCGGCGATCAGCCCGCTCACGACCGCCGCCAGCAACGGCGCCATCAGCACGCACAACACCACGGTGGTGACCGGCCCACCCGCGCCACGCCCGGCCACGTAACCGACGAGCGCCAGCACGAACGCGTACTGCCCCACGAGGTGCGCGGTCGGCGGCATCACATCGACGAGCAGCCCGGCGCTGAACCCGAGCACCGCCCCGGACGACGCACCCCGCCCCAACGCCGCCCCGATCACGGCCAGCAGCACCAGGTCGGGTGAGCCCCCGGCCGGCAGGGGAAATCGGTTGACCAACATGACCTGCGCCAGCAAGGCCAACAACACGGACAACCCGCCGATCACCGCGCCCCCTCCCGGGAATCCCTCACAATCCGCCCCGCCCCGCACGCCCGCCCCATGCCCGACCCGCCGGATGGAACCCGGCCTGGTCGTTCGAGCCGTTCCAGCGAACCGAGCCACCAACGATCCAACCCACCCACCACCGACGCCCCCCGGCGATCCGCCCCGGCCCCCGCCACCGCAGACCGGCGATCCAACCTGGCCACCACCGACGCCCACCGGCCACCGCCGGCCGCTCGGACCCGCGCCAACGACCGGACCCGGGCCGGCGACCGGAGCCCACGCGAGCCCGGCACCCAAGCCGACGTCTTCACCGACTCCCACCCCGGAGCCGAGCCTCCGCGCGGCGCTCGCGGGCCGATCCACCCCGAAGGCCTCCGCACCGCCCACGCCCAACCCTCGTCAGACGCCGCCACAAGAGCTCTCAGAGACGCGCAGCGCCGACCTCCCATGGAACGCTCCAGGTGGCCACTGCCGCCCTGACACGCGCCCACACGCCCGCCGGCACCCCATCTCGCGCCTACGCTCCCGCCAGCGCTGCCCCACGAGGCCAGAGACGCGCCAGCACCGTTTCCGCGCACACCCGGATCACCGTGCCCATTGATCGGCAGGCGCCGTGGAACCGCCCGCCGCCCGATCATCGCGATCCCTCCGCGGCAGGCAGCGCCTTGGCGGGCAGCACCGCGTCACGCGGATCCCGCTTCGGAGCCTCCACCACCACCCCGACCACGTCCAGCGAAGAAAGATCCGCGTACGGACGGGCGTACGCGATGCGGGTCAGCTCCCCCGGCGTCGACTCCACCCGCTCGATCACCCCGATGGGCACCCCCGGCACGTACGGGCTGCCGTTCTGCGAGCCGAAGCTGACGATCCGCGCGCCGCTGGTCAGCGGGGCCGTGGAGTCGAGGAGCCGGAACTGGACGAGCCGCCCGTTCTCCCCCACCCCATGCACCACACCGATCTCCTTGCCCCCCTCCAGCCGCGCCCCGACAGCCGAGGCCGGGTCGCTGAGGAGCACCACCGTCGAGCTGTGCGGGGCCGCGTTGATGACGCGCCCGACCAGACCTTCGCCGCTGAGCACGGTCATCTCCGTACGGATGCCGTCACTCGTGCCCGCGTCGATCTGCACGGCGTCCTCGAAGCCGGGCAGCCCGCGCCGGGCGACCACGTTGGCCGGGACCACCTTGTATCCGCCCGACCCCGACAGGCCGAGCAGCTGCTTGAGCTCCTTGGAGCGGGTCGCGTCGAGCTTGCTGGCGACCAGGCCGGCCCGGAGCTGGGCGTTCTCCGCTTTGAGCGCGTTGATGCGGTCCTGGGCGCCGGGCGCGTCCACGAGAGCGCGGACGAACCCGCTGACGGGGCGCACCAGCCCCCCGCCGAACTGCTCCGCTGTGCCGAACACATAAGCCGCCGCCGTTCGCAGCGGCCGCAGCGGCGAGCTGTCGCCAGTGCGATGGTCGACGGTCAGGATGATCAGGGCCGCCGTCAGCAGCCCGCCCAGGATCAGCCGCGCATGGCGAGAGTCTCTCATCAGTGCCGCGACTCCGGCACCAGGACCTGCTGGAGCGCCTCGAACTCCTCGGCGCACTTGCCGGAGCCGATGGCGACCGAGTCGAGAGCGTTTTCGACCAGGTGCACGGGCATGCCCGTCTCCGCCTTGACGCGCTCGTCCATCCCCTTGAGCAGGGCACCCCCGCCGGTGAGCGCGATGCCACGGTCCATGATGTCGCCGGACAGCTCGGGCGGACACTTGTCGAGCGTGGTCTTGACCGCGTCGACGATAGCGTTGACCGGCTCCTCGATGGCCTTCCTGACCTCTTCGCTCGACACGACGATGGTCTTGGGCAACCCGCTGACCAGGTCGCGCCCGCGGATCTCCGCGTGCGACTCCTCGCCGGTCGGGCCGGCCGAGCCGATGGCGATCTTGATCTCCTCGGCGGTGCGCTCGCCGAGCATCAGCGAGTATTCCTTCTTGGCGAACGCGATCACCGCCTGGTCGAGCTCGTCGCCGCCGATCCTGATGGACTGGCTGGTGACCACGCCGCCCATCGAGATGATCGCCACCTCGGTGGTGCCCCCGCCGATGTCGACCACCATGTTTCCGGTCGGCTCGTGCACCGGGAGCCCGGCCCCGATGGCGGCGGCCATGGGCTCCTCGACGATGTAGACCTTCCTGGCGCCTGCCTGGTATCCGGCTTCCTTCACCGCGCGCTGCTCCACGCTGGTGATGCCGCTCGGCACGGCGATGATGATGCGCGGCTTGGCGAGATGCCGACGTCGGTGCACCCTCTGGATGAAATATCGCAACATCCGCTCAGTGACATCGAAGTCGGCGATCACGCCGTCTTTGAGCGGGCGGACGGCGACGATGTTGCCAGGCGTACGACCGATCATCCGCTTGGCCTCGATGCCGACCGCCACGATCTTGCCCGTGGCGGTGTTGATCGCTACGACTGAGGGCTCGTTGAGCACGATGCCCCGGCCGCGCACGTAGACCAGCGTGTTGGCGGTGCCCAGGTCGACCGCCATGTCACGGCCGAGAAACGCGAGCTTGCTGCCCATGGGGAACGGAGCCCTCCGTAACGTCGTTCGCGAATGATTACGGATCGAATTCGAATCGTAACGTGACGTACCCACCGATGGGCGCAATGAGCCCTCGCGCCCCACAAAAATCTCCAGCCCCTACCTCAACCGCAATTTTGCCCGGATTGCACCACAACACCCAAAGGCTTGCTGGAACGATCCAAAACGCCCATCGGCCCGAGGCCTCACGTATCGACCCTGCCAACCGTACGCGGAAGCGCCGACAAAATCCCGCCCCCGCCACGCCCACGAATCAGCCCCGCACACCAAGACCTCGCCACCCTACGACAGGCGCCCGACAAAAACGCGCGCCCGCGCAGCGACATGCTGCGCGGGCGCGGATTGGCGAGGCGAATCGCCTAGAAACGGTCAGGGAAGAAGATCTTGATCTCCCTGGCGGCGGACTCGGGCGAGTCGGAGCCGTGGACGACGTTTTCGCCGATCTCGAGGGCGTGGTCGCCGCGGATCGTGCCGGGGGCCGACTTGACCGGGTCGGTGGCGCCGGCCAGCGCGCGGAACGCCTCGACGGCGCGCGGGCCCTCGAGGACCAGGGCGACGAGCGGCCCCGACGTGATGAACTCGACGAGCTCACCGAAGAACGGCCGCTCGGAGTGCTCGGCGTAGTGCGACTTGGCCGTGTCGGCGTCGAGGGTGCGCAGGTCCATTGCCACGACCTTGAGGCCCTTGCGCTCCACACGGGCGATCACGTCACCGATGAGGCCGCGCTTAACCCCGTCGGGCTTGATCAGGACAAGAGTGCGCTCGGACACTTGGAGTTCTCCTTCGAACAGAGTGAGGATCGCGATCACGGGCGCCCGGCCCGGCCGCGGGATGCTTCGCGGGGGACGGGCCCACGCGTCGCCGTGGCTTGGGCCTCAGCTTACCGTCCCGCGCCCCCACCCTCGCTTTCCGACGGAACGGCGTCATGGAGAGGCGGTGTCCTCGGGCGATTGGCCCTGCGGCGGCACGGCGGGCACCGAATCGGCAGATTCGTCCTCATCCTCCGCCTTGTCGTCCCCCTCCGCAGGTGACGCGGACGCCGTTTCTTCGGGCCTGGCGGCACCCCGCCGGGCCATCACGGTGGAGAGCACGATGACCAGCACCACGAGGAAGCCACCGATCAGGGCCCACGAGTGCAACGCGCCGACGAAGCTGTCGACCAGCTCCTGGGCCGACGAAACCCCGTCCAGCATCGCCATCTGCACGCCCGTACCGAGCAGGAACCCCGCCAGCACCCCCGCGACGCACAGCGAGAGCCCGAAGACGGCCGTCCCGACCCCCACTTCCTGCAGCGCCGACGTCAACGCCACCGCGGCCCCCACGGCGAGCAGCGTGAACGGCAGCGCCAGCACCAACCCGTCGGCCGACGGCACGACGAGCCGCACCGAGCACAGCCCCACCACCATCGCGAGCAACCCGAAAGGCACCAGCCACCGCCCGGGGGCCGGCGCGAACCGGCGCACGGCCGCGGCAGCGCCGACGGCGAACAGCCCGGCCACCGCGAACGGCGCCCAGAGCCCGCGCAGCCCCGGCCCGCCGAGCCCGCCCATCTCCACCAGCGTGACCTGCGCCGCGCTGGGCAGCAGCACCACGCCGACCGCCACCATGGAGTACGCCAGCGTACGGCTCTCCGCGGCCCCTATCGTGGCCAGCCCCAGCAGCCCGGCCACGGCCACCACCGCCAGCACGATCACCGGAATGGCCCGCCATCCCTCGGTCGCGGTGCTGATCGCCACGACCGCGATGCCCGCCGCCGGCACGGCGGCCAGCAGCAGCCGGCTCCGCTCCCCGTCGTTGAGCATCGGCGTGGCCGGCCGCCCGAGCAGGATCCAGATGAGCAGGTACGCGCCAGCCAGAGCCAGCGCGATCCCCGTCAGCATCGGGTACGGCTGCAGCGTCACCTTCCAGCTGCTCGCCTTGTCGAGCGGCCACAGCGCCAGCGCCTCGGCCGCGAGCAGGCTCACGCTGAACACGCCCACCCACAGCGCCCGCAGCACCAGCACACGGTCCCACACGGCCGCCAGCGTGGCCGGCACGACCAGGCCCGCCCCGACGCCGCGCAGCACCCGCACCACTCCGGCGAGGAGGTCCGAGCCCGCGTACCCACCGGCGACATCGGACAGGGCCACCAGGGCCAGCCCCAGCAGCACCACGTGAACCACCTGCACGCGCCGCAGCACCACCGCCGCCAGCGGCACGGTCAGCATCAGCGCGGGCAGGGCCAGCCCGTGCGTGCGCATCAGCCCGACCTGGTCGACGTCGCCGGGCAGCAGCTTGGCGACGACGGAGAGCGTATTGGGAACGGTGACGATCGCCAGCGGCAAGGCGGCAACGACGAGCAGCCCGAGCGTCACATCGAGCAGCCATGGGACCCTGGGCCCGGCCGACCGCTGAATCGGGGGGACGGTCATGCGCCGACTTTAGCGGGAAGTAGCGCCCTCAACACGGCGAGCGACGATAATCGCCGTGATCCACAGCGCTGTGAAGATCGCGCCGAGGAAGAACATCATCGGCACAAGGAAGCCCGTGCAGATCGCCAGCACCTGTACAAGGCTGCCGAGGATGTAGCCGAAAGGCCGCTTGAGCAGGCCCGCGGCGACCACGCACAGCACGGCCAGCCCGATGCCGGCGGTCACCGCGAGCGCGGGCGCCACCCCGCCCACGGTGATCGCCACGGGCGTGATCAGCCCTGCCACGATGGCCTCCATGCCGAGCACGCTGGCGCCCAGCCTGCGCATACCTGGAGTCACCTGGAAATTCATCGCGAACCATCCGCCTTGAGCAGCTGCCGCGCGTCCCCCGCCGTCACGACCGACCCGGTGATGAACACGCCCGTGCCACTGAACTCGCCCTCGGCGTCGGCGACGCCGATGGCCTGGTCGATGGCGTCGTCGAGCCGCTCGACCACGTGTACGCGCTCTTCGCCGAACAGCGGCTCGGCCAGGGACGCCAGCTCCTCCGGCGACATGGACCTGGGCGAGGAGTTACGCGTGACGATGATCTCGTCGAGCATCGGTTCGAGCAGCTCGAGCAGCGCGTCGACGTCCTTGTCCCGCATGACCGCGAGGACCCCGACGACCTTGGCGAAGTCGAACGCCTCGTGCAGCCCCTCCAGGGTCGCCTGCATGCCGCCCGGGTTGTGGGCCGCGTCGATCACGACCGTCGGCGTCCGCCGCACGACCTCCATCCGCCCCGGCGAGGCGGCCTGCGCGAACGCCTGCCGTACGAGGTCGACGTCGAGCGGGTCGTCACCGCCGGTCAGCGCCTCGACGGCGGCCAGCGCGCAGACCGCGTTGCTCGCCTGGTGCGCGCCGTAGAGCGGCAGGTAGACCTCGTCGTAGACCCCCTTGAGGCCGCGCAGGGTGAGCAGCTGCCCGCCGATGGCCACCTCCCGGTTGAGCACGCCGAACTCGAGCCCCTCACGGGCCACGACCGCGCCCACCTCGGCCGCCCGCCGCATGAGCACCTCAGCCGCGGCCAGCTCCTGCTGGGCGAGCACGGTGGTCGAGCCGGGCTTGATGATGCCCGCCTTCTCGCCGGCGATGCTGGGAATGTCGGGACCCAGACGGTCGGTGTGATCGAGCGAGATGGGCGTGATGACGGACACGAGGCCATCGGCCACGTTCGTCGCGTCCCAGGACCCACCCATGCCGGCCTCGATCACGGCGACGTCGACCGGGGTGTCTGCGAAGGCGGCGAAGGCCATGGCGGTCAGCAGCTCGAAGAACTGGATGCGCCGCCCCTGGGTGTCGGTCAGCTCGACATACGGGATGATCTCCTCGTAGACCTCCGCGAACCGCTCCTCGCTCAGCGGCTCGCCGTCCACCGTGATCCGCTCGCGCACCGACACCAGATGAGGGCTGGTGAACCGCCCCACCCTGAGATTGCGCTCCTTGAGCAGAGCCTCCGTGAGCCGGGCCGTGCTCGTCTTTCCGTTGGTGCCCGCGATGTGTATGACCGGGTACGCCCTCTGCGGCGAACCGAGCACATCAAGAAGGGCCGCGATCCTGTCGAGCGTCGGCTCGAAATCCCACTCGACGCCGCGCTCCATGATCGCGCGTTCTACCGCACGATAATCCACCCCTTAACCCTACTGACCGCCGGCAGCGGTCCCGACCGGGGGCTGTGATGGCACAAAAAAAGGGGGTCCGACGCCCAAGGCGTCGAACCCCCTCCAAAGATTGTCCGGCGGCGACCTACTCTCCCACACCCTCCCGAGTGCAGTAC
>NZ_JBSFTC010000224.1:0-19857 GCF_053590415.1 Nonomuraea sp. NPDC003201 | reverse complement strand
GCTGCCCGAGGCGGGCTGGCTCGACGGGCAGCGGATGCGGGCGGGGCCGCAGGTGGAGCGCGGCGGGGTCGCCCTGCTGGCGCCGCCGTACGCGGGGCCGCGACGGCCAGCCGGGACCGGAGACCGCGAGCCCGTCCACCAGCACCCAGCCGTCCGACTCCACGCTGATCGTGTTGCCGCCCGGCCGGAGCAGGCCGGACACGTCGTAGCGGCGCACCCGGGGGATGTCCGCCTCCTCGTACGGGTCGAACCCGCCCTGCCTGCCCGCTTCCGCCCCGTTCACCAGCACCCGGCAGTATGCGGTCGAGGCCACCTGCAGCAGCTCGTACGGCGGTGCGCCGACGTGCACGGTGGTCTCCATGGCCCCGCCGATCCACTCGGGCAGAGCCGCGTCGCGGGGGTCGGCGACCAGGCAGGCGTACGCCCGCAGGTCGAGCTCCTCGTCGGGGACGAGCCGCAGCTCCAGAAGGTAGGTGCCGGGCGCGAGCGGCGCGCGCGAGACCGCCGCGTATCCGGAGTCGTCCAGCGGCACCTCCTCGCCGTCCAGCCAGGCGGTCTTGGCCGCGCCCGCCCCGATCGCCAGCCGGCCGCCCTCGGGCATGTCGGCGGGCACGGTGAGCAGGCTGCGGAAGCGGGCCTCCTCCCCCGCCCCGACCGTCCCGAACGCCAGGAACTCCACGGGCACGTGCCCCTTGGGGCCGAGGGTCTCCCGGTGGATCGGGTCCTTGCGCAGCCCGCGCGACGGCGACCACACCGACGGCGTCCACGGCCCGGCCCCGACCCGCTGCTCGCCCCGGGGCTCGAACGTGACGTGCACCGGCTCGCCGTCCGGCGTGCGCAGCGTCCAGCGTTCGACGACGGCGCGGCTGCCGAAGTCCGACCAGGTGTCGTCCAGCGTCGGCACGAGCTCGACGTCCCACTCCTCGCCCAGCTCCACCTCATGCGGGAAGCTCGGGCGCGGCGCCGGGACCCGGGAGGTCCCGTCGAAGATCAGCAGCGCGGCGGGCCCGTCGTCGAAAGGCACGACGATCTCCAGCGCGTCCCCGTCCGTGGTGCACGGCAGCGCCCGGGGTTCCCCGCCGAACGGGCTCGCCAGCAGCGGCGTCCCGGAGACGCCGCGCACCTTCACCCGCATCTCGCGGGCGTACCGGGACGGGTCGAAGTCGATGGCGGCGTCCAGCCAGCCCAGCTCGACGCCGCGCTCCTCGGGCCGCCCCACGCCGATCCTGCTGGCCATGGGGAACGCGGCGGTCAGGAACACCAGCGTGGTCTCCCCGATCTCGCGTACCAGCGGCGGCACCGGCGCCTCGACCCGCCGTTCGAGCCCGGCCAGCGCCGCCCCGATCCCTTCGGCGCTCTCCACGGACACGGCCGGGAGCCCGTCGGGGACGGCCCCCACCGCGACCAGCAGCCCGCCGCCGGCGGCGAACTCCTTCAGCCGCGCGGCCACGTCCTCGTCGAGCACGGTCACGGCGGGCAGCACGACGGCCCGGTACGCCTCGGTGGAGACGGCCAGCCTCCCGTCGCGCACGTCCGCGCGCCGCACCGAGTCCTCGTCGATCACGTCGGCGTCGAGGCCGAGCCGGTCGAGCGCCCCCGGCACGGTCGCGAACCACGCCATGTCGCCCACGAGCTCCCGGTAGACCTCCTGCGCCCGCGCGGCCTGCGCGCCGACGCCGTCCAGCCCGGTTCCGGCCTGCGACGTCGCGGTGGGCAGGAGCACCGCGACGTCGCAGGCGTGGCGGCCCAGGGACAGGGCCGCGCACAGGCGGGTCACCGCGTCCGCGAAGACCCGGTGGTGCCGCCAGTAGGGTTGGCGCCAGTCGGTGGACGGCGGCGCCCACTCCCACCAGCCGCGCCGGGTCGTGTAGTAGACGGCGTGGGGGTTGTAAAGGTTGGCACCGGCGCGCAACCAGGGCAGCAGCCAGTCGAAGGTCTCCTCCAGGGTGCCGCCCCAGCCGCTGGAGTGGAACGCCTCGATCCAGGTGCGCGGCCGGCCGTACAGGTGGGCGAGGGAGGAGTGCAGGCGCGCGTCGCCGTGGTGGTCGGAGCCGGGCGCGCCGAACCAGCGATGGGTACGCGCGTAGTCGGCGTAGAGCCGGACCCCGTCCACGGGATGCCCGGCGCGGGCCGGGTCCTGCTGGTCGCAGCCGTTGAGCAGGCCGTGGCGCTCGTGCCAGGCGGACAGCGGCCGGAAGAACGCCTCCTCGGCCAGCTCGGCCCGGGTCTGCTGGTAGGCCTGCCAGTCGGGCGCGTCGAGGGTGAAGGGCCGGCCGCGCCGGGCCGCGTACTCCTCGGCGAACGTCGCCGACCAGGTGGGCACGGTCGGCAGCTCGTCCTGGAACGACCCGGCGATCACCGTGCCGAACCAGTGGCCCACCCGCCGCTCGAACTCGCCGTGCACCCGGTCGAGCAGCACCGCGCACGCCTCGCGGGACAGGTAGTCGAAACCGCGCGTCGAGACCGTCCCGTCGGGTGCCAGCCACTGCCCGGCGAACTCCGGGCGTTCCTGGACGAGACGGGCCTGAAGGTCGGCGCCGGAGAAGCCGAGCTGGTCGTAGAACCACAGGTACGCGCCCAGCTCGCAGGCGTCGGCGCAGACGCCGTCCAGCAGCTCCCACCACGCCTCGGACAGGAACGGCGGGTCGTCGGCGTCGGAGCCGAACAGCGGCCCCGACGGCGCCAGGTTGAGGATGACGAGGTTGCGCACTCCCCCGGCGACGAGCCGCTCCATCTGCCAGCGCAGCCGGTCGCGGCGCAGCGGCTCGCCGCTCCACCACCAGATGGCCGCCGGGGAGAACTCCCGTGGCGGCTCGCGGAGCACGTCGAAGACGGTCATCCCTTGAGCCCGCTGGAGAAGCCCTTGATGACGTAGCGCTGCAGCACCAGGAAGACCAGCACGATCGGCAGCGCCCCGAGGACGAGCCCGGCGAAGACCAGGCCGTGGTCGGAGACGTACTGGCCGACGAAGGCGAAGACGCTGACCGGGACCGTCTCGAACCCGGAGCCGCCCAGGTAGAGCAGCGGGGTGAAGAAGTCGTTCCAGATGAAGACGGCGTTGAGGATCAGCACGGTGCCGGTGATGGGCCGCAGCAGCGGGAAGACCACCCGGGTGAACGCCGTCAGGTGGGAGGCGCCGTCGATCTGGGCGGCGCTGGCGTACTCGCGGGGCAGCGCGCGGATGAAGCCGGTGTACAGGAAGACCGTGAAGGGCAGCTGGATGCCGGTGTAGAAGAGGATCATCCCGGCGTGCGTGCCGATCAGCCCCAGGTCGGTCACCAGCTCGTAGAGCGGGATCATGCCGAGCTGGAACGGCAGCACGATGCCCAGCAGGAAGAGGATGTAGAGGCCGTAGCCGAGCCTGCTGTGCACGCGGGCCAGGAAGTAGGATGCGAACGAGCCGAGCGCGATCAGCAGGACCAGGCTGGCCACGGTGATCACCGTGCTGTTGACCAGCGACGGGCCGAGCGCGGCGGCCGACCACGCCTTGCCGAAGTTGTCCAGCGTGGGCGGGTCGGGCAGCGCCAGCGGCGTCTGGGAGATCTGCGCCGGGTCCTTCAGCGACAGCGAGATCAGCGTGTAGACGGGGAACAGGAACGCCACCGCCGCCGCGATCATCACGATCTCCAGCAGGAACGTCCTTCTCATGCGGACACCTCCCGGTTGCGCAGGTAGTAGACCTGGACGAGGGAGACGGCCGCCACGAACAGGGCGAGCACCAGCGCGATCGCGGTGCTGTAGCCGAACTTGCCGAACACGAACGCCTGCTTGTAGAGCACCGTGGACAGGGTCTCCGTGGCGTAGCCGGGGCCGCCGTTGGTGGCGGCGAAGATCTGGTCGAAGAGCTTCAGCCCGCCGATCGTGGAGAGCATGAGGTTGATCGTCACGGCGGGGGCCAGCAGCGGCCAGGTGACGTAGCGGAAGCGCTGGAAGGTGCCCGCCCCGTCGATCATGGCCGCCTCGTGCAGCTCCTTCGGCACGCCTTCGAGCCCGGCCAGGAAGATGACCATGGAGTATCCGGCGTACTGCCACACGACCATGCCGGCGATCGACCACAGCGCCACCGACGGGTCGCCCAGCCAGTCCACGCTCAGGCCGAGCAGCCCGTTCAGGCCCGCCGACGGGTCGGGGTTGTAGACGTACTTCCACAGGAAGGCCACCATGACCGGGCTGACGACCACGGGCGCGAAGAAGATCACCCGCAGCAGCGCCCGGCTCTTCAGCTTGGCGTTGACGCCCAGGGCCAGCAGCAGGCCGACCCCGTTCTGGACGGCCACGATGGCCACGGTGAGCAGCAGCGTGTTGCCGATCGAGCCCATGGCCTGCTCGTCGCCCAGGAGCGCGCCGAAGTTGGCCAGGCCGACGAAGGACATGTCCTGGCCGATGCCGCTCCAGTCCGTGAAGGCGTACACCACGCCGGCCGCGGCCGGGTAGAGCACGACCAGCGCGTAGACGACGAGGGCGGGCGCGGCGAACAGCCAGGACGGCGAGTTGGCGCTGAAGCGCCGCCTGCGCCGAGAGACGGCCGAACGCCGCTGGACAGTCAGGGAAGTCACTTCTTGTACGCCTCGTCCATCTTCTTCAGTGCCTCGTCGATGGTCGACTTGCCGGCCAGCAGCTCCTGGATCACCGCGAAGTGCACCGGCTGCACCTCGGCGTTGGGCCAGCGCTGGTCCATGAACGGCACCGCCCGGTCCTTGGTGAACGGCAGGAACGACTGGACGGCCGGGTCGATGGTCGAGGAGGAGTCCTGGGTGAGCGGGATGGCGGCGATGGCCTTGGCCCAGGCGTTGATGCTCTCCTGCTTGCCGAGGAAGTCGATGAACGCCTTGGCCTCCTCGACGTGCTGGCCCTTGGCGCTGGCGCCGAGGCCGACGACCACGCCGGCGGGGATCCACACCTGGTTGGCGTCGTCCGCGCCCGGCACGGGGAACATCGACAGGTCGTCGGGCGAGGAGGCCGCCTTGCGGAAGTCGGGCAGCACGGCCGACACCTGGATCGCCATGCCGGCCTTGCCGGTGGCCACCATGGAGATCTGCTGCTCGAACGTAGTGCCGTTCGGCTTGTCGTTGAAGAAGCCGCGCTTCTGCAGCTCCAGGTACATCTCCATGGCCTGGCGCCAGCCCGACTGGGCGAAGGAGGTCTGCCCGGCGAGCTGCTTGTCGTCGAACGTCGGGTCCTTGGCGTAGACGGTGGAGGGCACCAGCGCGTACGTGATGAGCTGGGTGACCCACGGCGTCTGCGCGCCCAGCGCGATCGGCGTGATGCCGGCCTTCTTCAGCTTGTCGCAGACCGCGAGGAACTCCGTCCACGTGGTCGGCGGCGCCTCCACGCCGGCCTTCTCGAACGCCTTCTTGTTGTAGACGGCGCCGATGACCGACGAGCCGGCGGAGTAGATGTAGGTCTTGCCGTCGAGCTGGAAGGCGGGCTTGAACCCGGCGGGGATCGTCTGCGTCCACGCCTGGGCGGACAGGTCGGCCAGCAGCCCGGCCTTGGCGATCTGGCTCATGGACATCGCGCTGCCGTTGCCCGGGTAGACCACGTGCAGGTCGGGGGCGTTGCCCGCGCCGAGCTGGGTGCGGACCGAGGTCTGCACCTGGTCGGTGGGGGCGAAGGAGGCGGTGAGCCGCACCTCCGGCTTCACCTTCTGGTAGGCGGCCAGCAGCGCGTCCATCGGCGCCTTCTGGTCGGCCACGCCGAGGAACTTCAGGTCGACCCCGGCGGCGGCGGTCCCGCCGCCCGTGGTGGCCGTGGTCTCGGGCTTGGTCGAGCAGGCGGTGGCGGCCGCGGCCACGGCGAGGCCACCCATCATGCGGAAGAACTGGACCCGGCTCAGTCGGGCGTCACGCAGATCGGTCATGTCATGTCTCCTCGCCGGCGCTGCAAGGCCGATACGAACGTTTTAATGACGGTCCTGTTAAGTTAACAGCCGATTCTGTTAAAAATGAGGGATGTCGGGAGGGTACGAGTCGCCCGAGAAGGGTGTCAAGAGTAGGATCCGCAACCGTTCAGGCGAGGGTGAGGGCTCAGGTGAATTCGCGGCAGCACACCTCCGGCAAGTCCGCCCGGTGGCGGGACATGGCCGAGCACATCGTACGGCGTGGCTCGGCCACGGTGACGGAGCTCGCGGAGAGCTTCGACGTGAGCGTGATGACCGTGCACCGCGACCTCGACGAACTGGAGCGCCAGGGCATGGTGCGCAAGGTTCGCGGCGGCGCCACCGCCCAGGCCTCCAACGTCTGGGAGAGCAACATCGCCTACCGGCTCACGGCCCACACCGCGGAGAAGGACGCGATCGCCAGGGTGGTGGCCGGGCTCATCGAGCCGGGCAGCTCCGTGATGCTCGACGACTCCACGACGGCCCTGGCCGTGGCCCGCCACCTGGGCGAGCTCGCGCCGCTGACCGTGCTGACGAACTTCCTCGAGGCGATCAGGCTGCTCGCGGCCACCCCCGACATCCGGCTCATCGCGCTCGGCGGTGAGTACCATGCCACACACGACTCTTTCCTCGGGCTGGGCTGCGTGGACGCGGTCGAGGCGGTCAGCACGGACGTGGTCGTGGTCTCCACCTCCGCGGTCTCCGACCAGTACGCCTTCCACCAGGAGCAGGAGATCGTGCTGGTCAAGCGGGCGATGCTGGGCTCGGGCACCCGCCGGATCCTGGCCGTGGACGGCTCGAAGCTGGCCAGGGTGGCGCTGCACCGGGTCGCGCCGCTCGACGACTTCGACGTCATCGTGGTCGACGCCAACGCCCCCGCCGAGATGCTGCAGCGCCTGCGCGACCGGCACCGGCGGGTCGAGGTCGCCCAGTTGTAACACGTTTGTATGTGATTTTTAACTTCAGTCTTGTTACAAGCTTGCCTGCTTGCTACAAAGTGAGGGCTTTCGCCCCCCATCTGAGGAAGCAGCATGCACACGCGCCGTTCGTTCCTCGGTCTGAGCGCATTAGCCCTGGCGTTCAGCACCGACCTCGCCGACCCGTGGACCGCGGCCGCCACGGTGAGCGGCGACTACCCCTTCCAGCTCGGCGTCGCCTCCGGCGATCCGCTGCCCGACCGGGTGATCCTCTGGACCCGGCTGGCGGCCAGGCCGCTCGAACCGCTGGGCGGGCTGCCGTACAACAAGATCAAGGTCGAGTGGGAGATCGCCGAGGACGAGGCGTTCACCCGGCGCGCGGGGTACGGCTCCACGTGGGCCACCCCCGAGTACGGCCACTCGGTCCACGTGGACGCGAAGGGGCTGCGCCCCGGCCGCGACTACTTCTACCGCTTCCGCACCGGCGGCGAGCTCAGCCCGGTCGGCAGGACCAGGACGGCGCCCGCGCCGCGCAGCAGCCCCGAGTCGCTGCATCTGGCCTTCGCCTCGTGCGCGTCGTGGCAGGACGGCTACTACTCCGCCTACCGCCACCTCGCCGAGGAGCGTCCCGACGTCGTCTTCCACCTCGGCGACTACATCTACGAGTACGGCATCGTGCCCTCGGGCGGGAACCGCAACACGCCGGTGCCCGAGCAGTTCCGGGTGCAGTGCGACACGCTCGACCGCTACCGCGTCCAGTACGGCCTCTACAAGAGCGACCCCGACCTGCAGGCCGCGCACCAGGCGGCGCCGTGGATCGTCACCTGGGACGACCACGAGGTGCTCGACAACTGGGCGGGCCGCTTCGGCCCCGGCGGCGAGGTGTCCGAGCAGGACTACCTGGTGATCCGCGCCAACGCCTTCCGCGCATACTGGGAGAACATGCCCATCAGGGTGCCCGCCGTGCAGGGGCCCGACGCCCGGATCTACCGCAGGTTCTCCTTCGGCGACCTGGCCGAGTTCAACGTGCTGGACACCCGCCAGTACCGCGACGACCAGGTCTGCGGCGACGGGCAGCAGATCGACTGCGCCGAGCGGCTCGACCCGGCCCGCCAGATGCTCGGGGCCGAGCAGGAGAAGTGGCTGCTCGACGGCCTGGGCGAGTCCCGCGCCAAGTGGAACGTGCTGGCCCAGCAGATCGCCATGATCCAGCTCGACTACGACGCCGGGCCCGCGCAGAAGCTCAGCATGGATCTCTGGGACGGCTACAAGGCCGCCAAGGACCGCGTGCTGAACGGCATGGTGGAGCGGCAGGTCAGCAACCCCGTCGTGCTGACCGGCGACATCCACTACAACCTGGCAGGGGAGCTCAAGACGAACTTCGACGACCCCACCTCGCAGACTGTCGGCGTGGAGTTCGTCGGGACCTCCGTCAGCAGCGGCGGCAACGGCAACCCGAACACCGGCCTGCCGGCCGGCGGCACCGACGCGGTCAACCCGCATCTCCGCTTCTCCAGCTACCAGCGCGGCTACGTCTCCTGCGAGGTCACCAGGAGCGAGTGGCGGGCGGACTTCAAGGTGGTGCCGTACGTGGACCGGCCCGGCGCGCCGGTCTCCACCAGGGCCAGCCTCGTGACCCTCGACGGCGTGCCCGGCCTGCACGCGCTCTGACAGGAAGGACCGATCATGCGACTCCTCACCGCCGCGCTGGCCGCCACCGCCGTCGTCCTGACCGCCCCGGCCGCCGCCCACGCCCAGGATCCCTCCGAGCCCCCGTCGAACCCGTCGCTCACCGTCAAATCGGGCGCCTCCAAGGGCACCGGCAGGCTGACCCCCATCGCGGGCGCCGACCGGGTCGTGGCCCCGCTCGGCGTGGACCCGGCCTGCCCGGCCAAGCTCGAGATCGGCATGCGCAGCGACGCCAGGAAGCCGTCGTACGCGACCATGTCCGTCGAGGTGACAGCGCCGCTGTCCGCCTCCCGCTCGATGCTGACCAGCTACCTGCCGCCCGGCTACGAGCTCGGCGCGAAGCTGCTGATCGCCGTGCCGCCCACCACGCCGCAGGGCGACTACGCGCTGCGCCTGAAGACGCCGGACCGCACCCTGTCGGTCCCCGTCCAGGTCGTCACCCTGGACCAGCTCGACAACGGCGGCAACTTCGCCCTGCGCCGCCCCGTCACCGCCTCGTCCCAGCACACCAACGCGAACTACCCGCCGTGCAGCGTCGCCGACGGCGACGCCGGCTCGAACGGCTGGGCCGGGGGCAACGGCTGGAACGACGCCACGGCCAGGGCCTGGCCGGACACGGTGTCGATCGCGCTGGGCGGCGCCAAGCAGATCTCCCGCGTCGACCTCTACACCCTGAACACCGAGCGCTACCCGTCCTCGAGCGTCGGGCTGCGCGACTGGGACGTCCAGGCGGGGCTGAACGGCCAGTGGCAGACGGTCGCGCAGGTCCGCGGCAACACCGCGGGCAACGTCCGCTCGGACTTCGCCGCGGTCACGGCGGACGCGGTCCGGATCGTCGCCCTGGCCTCGAACGGCGCCAACGACTACACCCGCATCACGGAGGTGGAGGTCCGCTAACCCAGGAGACGGAGCCGCCGGCTCACAGGGACGCGCCGCCGCACATCACCAGGTGCTGCCCGGTGACCGCGCCTCCTTCCGGCCCGAGGAGGAAGGCCGTCAGTCCCGCGACCTCCTCGGGTCTGATGAACCGGCCCAGCGGCGGAACCCGTGGCGGCGTGGCGGCACGTCCGGGATCCCGCAGCATGGGGGTGTCCGTCGGGCCGGGAGCGACCACGTTGACGGTGATGCCACGCGGGGCCAGTTCCATGGCCCAGGAACGGGACAGGCCCACGAGCGCGGCCTTGGTCGCCGCGTACTGGCTCTTGCCCACCGCGCCCGCCATCGTGCGGCTTCCGATCAGCACGACGCGGCCACCTGGGCGGATCGCGCCGGCGAGGGCGTTCACCAGGACGGTCGCGGCCTCGACGTGGACGCGCCACATGAGGGCGCCGTCCTGTGCCGAGAGGCGTCCGAGCGGTGCGGAGCGTTGCAGGCCCGCAGCGTGAACGACGGCGTCGACGGCGTCGACGGCGCCCACCGCGGCCGATGCGTCGGCCAACTGGTCGAGGTCGGTCAGGTCGGCCTGGATCCACGCGTAGGCCGGGCTGTCCTGGCGGTGCTCCGGAGGGCGGGTACGGCTCATCCCGGTGACTTTCCAGCCCTCGCGGAGCAGGCGTGCGGCGATGGCCTGGCCGATGCCGGAGCTGGCCCCGGTCACCACCGCGTGCTGCGGCTGCTCCGCGGTGTGGGGGTCTGGCGTGGTGTCCGTCGACACGTCAGACGCCCGCGGCGCGGGCGGCCCACTCGGGTCGCACCCGTACGTACTTGATGACGCGGCGGTGGTAGGTGAAGGCGATGTGCAGGTCGCCGTCAGCGCTTTCCTGGATGGAGGGGTAGGAGTACTCCCGGTTGAGACCCTCGCGGGAGTTGTTGGTCAGGCAGTAGCCGTCGCCCACCTCCAGATCGCGGCGGATCGGCCACGTGCGCCCTCCGTCGTCGGACAGCGCGAGGGTCATGGGCGCGCGCGGAGCGCCCCAGAACGCGGTCCGCTCATCGCTCCCGGCGGGTGCCGGACTCGCCGGGGTCGCCGGACTCGCCGGGGTCTCGGCCAGGCCGTCGTCGTCGACCTCGTCGTACAGGGAGACTCTCCGCTCGGTGGCGTCGGCCGCGCTGCTGGCGTTGAACACCAGCGCGAGCCGGCCGTCACGCAGTGTGACGTACTGGATGGAGGAGTTGTTGTTGGGCAGTTCGGTGGCGGCGGGAGCGCTCCAGGTCACGCCCTCGTCCTCCGACCGGCTGGCGTGGATCGAATCCGCCCAGCGGCTGCGGAACAGCGCGAGCAGCGTGCCGTCGGCCAGGAGGTGGACGTTCATGTGGACGCAGCCGGTGCTGTCGGGGACGAGCTGTTCGCGCCAGGTTCGTCCCTCGTCGTCGGAGATCATGAGGGAGCTGGTGTCACGGTCGCCGACCCAGCGCCTGCCCGGCGTGGTGACGCAGTTGAAGACGGGCAGGAGCCATCGGCCGGAGGGCAGCACGAGCACGGGCTGCCGGACGAAGACGCCGCCGCGGCTCGTGGCGGGGAAGAGGGTGTGCACAGGTCCCCAGGTCTGACCGTCGTCTCGGGAGATGCGACGGCGGACTTCGGCGGTGTCCTGGTTGCCGGCGTGCTGGGCGGTGTACAGCAGCCACAGCTCTCCGGCGGGCGTGGGGAACAGGACCGGGTTCTGCTCGGAACGCGTCATGTCATCGGACAGCCGCGTGGGCGTGGACCAGGTGTCCGCGCCCTTCCGCAGCCGGGAGAACCAGATGGAGATGTCCGAGACGCCTTCCTGCGTGCCGCCGAACCACACGCAGCCCAGATCACCGTCGTGCAGCGACATGAGGTTGGCCGCGTGGTTCTGCACGGCGGGCGCGATCAGGTACGCGTCAAGGCGGTCCGGATCGTCGTCGCGAACCCGGATCAGGCCGTCCATGGGCAGGTGATCGGGGACGGAGGTCGGGGACTGGCTCACTGCTCTCCTTGGCGAGACTGGGCTCGGGCGTCGGTCAGGTGGGACTTCGCGGCCTGTTCGAGGTGGACGAGGTCGCAGGCGATGGTGGCGAAGGTGTATCCCTCGGCCAGGCGCTTGGCGGCCGTCCCGCCGTCGGGGGTGTGAATGCCGGCGGCGATACCGGCGGACCTGGCGGCTTCACGCACCGTGACCAGCGCGTCCTCGAACTGGGAGGCGATCGCGGGGTCGCCGGGGAAGGCGCCGCCCAGGGCCAGGCACAGATCGGACGGGCCGACGTAGACGCCGTCCAGGTCGGGGGTGGCGCAGATCGCTTCGATGTTCGCCAGCCCCTGTGCCGTCTCGATCATGGTGAGGACCAGCACGGTGGCGTCGCTGTCCGCGGGGCGCGGTCCGATGCGGAGCGCGGAGCGCATCGGGCCGTACGAGCGGCGCCCTTTCGGTGGATAGCGGGTCGCGGAGACCGCGGCCGCGGCGTCCTCGGCGGTGTCGATGAGAGGCACGATGACGCCTGCGGCGCCCGCGTCGAGGGCACGGCCGATGGGGGCGGGGTTGTTCGCCTCGACTCTGACCAGGCCCGCGGACACGCCGCCCGCGTCGATCGCGGTCAGGCCGCTCAGCAACCCCGAGTAGCCCAGCAGTCCGTGCTGGGCGTCCAGGCACACGTAGTCGTATCCGAGGCGCGCGATGCGCTCGGTGGACACGGGCGAATCGAGCACGGACCAGTAGCCCAGTGCGGGTTGCCGGGCGCGGATCCTGGCGGTGAAGTCGGTGATGCTCACGGCTGGCCTTCTCCTCGGTGGTCGGCTCTCATCGGTTGTAGGCGGGCATCGGGCCGCGCAGCGCCGCGCCCACGCGGTCGCAGGCTGCCACGACGTCCTCGGGAAGCGGTCCTGCCGCGGCGGTGGCGATGTTCGCGCGCAGGTGTTCGACCTTGGAACCGCCGAGCAGGAGCGCCCCCACGCCGTCGCGATGGAGCAGCCACCGCAGGGACAGCTCGACGAGGGGGATGCCCGACTGCGCGGCGATCTCACCGAGGGCGGTGACGGCCTCGAACAGCGCCGGGTTCCAGTACCGCTGCCGGTACATGGGGGCGAGCTTGGAGTCCCCGAAACGGCCGGCGGAAGGGTCCTGCTCGAAGGTGTGCCGGCCGGTGAGCAGGCCCCCGCCGAGCGGGTTGTAGACCATGGTCGTCAGGCCGGTGCTCTGCGCGAACTCCAGGTATTCCTCCTCCACCCTGCGGGCCAGGAGGTTGTAGAGCTGCTGGGCGACGACCGGGCGCGGCGCGCCGACGGCGTCGGCGGTGTGGTTGAGCTCGGCGATCTGCCAGGCCGCGTAGTTGGAGACGCCGAGCGCGCCGACCTTGCCCTCGGCGACGAACTCGGCGACGGCGCCGAGCGTCTCGGCCGGCGGCGTGCGGCGGTCGGGCTGGTGCAGGTAGAACAGGTCGACGTGGTCGACCCGCAGGCGGCGCAGGCTGCCTTCGAGGCTCGCCCGCAACGCCTTGGCGGACAACGGCGCGTCATCGCCCGCGTCCGGATGGGGCATGCCGGCCTTGGTGGCGAGGACGACCCGGTCGCGCCGGGTGGCGAGCAGCGGCCCCAGGATGGACTCGGTCGCGCCGCCCGCGTAGACGTTCGCGGTGTCCACCCCGGTGATGCCGGCGTCGAGCGCCGCGTCCAGCATGCGCGCGGCCTCCTTCGCGTCGGCCGTGTCGCCGAACGTCATGGTGCCCAGCACCAGCCGGGACAGCCCGATGCGCGCCCCAGACTGTGTCGCTGCCGGATTCGCTGCCGGTGTCGCTGCCGGTGTCGCCGCCGGTACGGAGATCGCCGGTACGGAAGGTGTCATCGGTCGGTTCCTCGCTGAACGGGTGTCCCGGGGGACTGCTGGGTGGACTGCTTGGCGGACGGGGCCCGCACCAGATCGCGCGGCTTGCGCCCGCGGATCGCGGCCGGGTCCAGCGCGGCCCTGCGGAGGGCGCGGGTGTAGGGGTGGGCCGGCGCGGCCAGCACCTTCCGGGTCGGGCCGGACTCGACCAGGCGCCCTTTGCTCATGACGATGATGTCCTCGCTGATCTCCCTGACCACACCGAGGTTGTGGGAGATCACGACATAGGTGAGGCCGGTCTCGGCCTGGATCTTCATGAGCAGCGCGAGGACCTGCGCCTGGACGGACACGTCCAGAGCGCTCGTCGCCTCGTCGCAGACCAGCAGATCGGGCTTGGAGGCCAGGGCCCTGGCGATGCCGATGCGCTGGCGCTGGCCGCCGGAGAACTCCGGCGGGCGGCGCTCCAGGGCCGTGGCGGGCAGGCCCACCTGGTCGATGAGCCTGGCCGCCTCCTTGGCCCGTGCGCGTCTGTCGCGCATTCCGCGCACCCGCAGCGGTTCCGCGACGATCTCCTCCGCCGACAGGTGCGGGTCGAGCGACCCGTACGGGTCCTGGAAGATCATCTGTACCCGGGTGCGCATCGGGCGCAGCTGTTTCTCACTCAGCCCCGCGATGTCGGTGCCGCCCACCACGATGCGGCCCGCGGTGGGCTTGACCAGCCGGACGATCGACCGGGCGATCGTGGACTTGCCGCAGCCCGACTCCCCCACGATGGCCAGGGTGCCGCCCTGCCGGACGGTGAAGCTGACGTCGTCGACCGCGCGGAACAGGCCGTGCGCGACGGGATAGTCCACGACGAGGCCGTCGACCTCGAGGAACGCGTCATCGGTCATCGGGATTCTCCTAGTGCCACCGGGTCGGCGGGCGACCCGTCGTCGGGGGACGCCTCGGGGTACGCCTCGGGGGACTCACCGTCCTCGTCCCACGGGCCGAGCCGTGGGACCGCCGTCAGCAATTTCCTGGTGTACGGGTTGCCCGGCGCGTCGACGATCTGTTCGGCCTCGCCGGACTCGACGAATCGCCCGTCCTTCATGACATGGATGCGGTCGGAGACGAGCCGGGCCACGCCGATGTCGTGAGTGATCATGAGGATGCCGATGCCGGTGTTCTCCTGTACTTCGAGCAGCAGGTCGAGGATGCCTGCCTGGACGGTGACGTCCAGGGCGGAGGTCGGTTCGTCGGCGACGAGCAGCACGGGCGACCCGGCGAGCGCGAGCGCGATGAGCACGCGCTGCAGCATGCCGCCTGACAGCTGGTGCGGATACTTGCGGAGCTGGGACTCCGGATCGGGGATGTGCATCCGGGCCAGCAGGTCGACGGATCGCGCGATGGTCTCCGACTTGGACAGGCCACGATGTTGCAGCCGAACGGCCTCACGGAGCTGCTGCCCGATCGTATGGACGGGACTGAGCGCCGTCATCGGATCCTGCGGGATGAGGGAGACGGTACGCCCGCGTACCTTGCGCGCCGCGCGCGGGTCGGCGATGACGTCGACGCCCTGGAAGCGGGCTCTGCCGGACAGGACCGCCAGCTCCGGCGGGAGCAGCCGCAGAATGCCCATGGCCGTGGTGGACTTGCCGGATCCGGACTCACCGATGATCGTCACGGTTTCGCCCTGGCGGATGAGGAAGCTGACGCCGTCGACCGCGCGGACGATGCCGGCTTCGGTGATCAGCTCGATCTGCAGGTCCTCGACCTCCAGCAGGGGACGGCCGGCCTCGTCGAACTCGGCTGTCATGCCCGGCTCACCTTCCCTTTCCGCCTGCGTACACGGTCCCGAAGCCCGTCTCCGAGCAGGTTGACGCCGACGACGAGCAGCACGATGACCAGTCCGGGCAGCGTGACCAGCCACCACGACGTCGTGATGTAGTCCTGGCCGTCGGAGATGATGCGGCCCCAGGTGGCGAACGGGCGCTGCGGACCGGCGCCCAGGTAGCTCAGCGCGCTCTCCAGCAGCACGGCCTGGGCCAGCAGCAGCAGGATCACGAGTGTGGCCTGCTTGACGACGTTGGGCAGCACGTGCCGGAGCAGGGTGGTGACGCGGCGCAGGCCGAGCACCCGGGCCGCGGCCACGTAGGGTTTCTCCCGCTCGACGAGCACGAGGGAACGGGTCAGGCGGGCCACCTCCGGCCACTGCGCGATCGCGATCACGAAGGTGATGACCGGGATGGAGGGGCCGAAGAGCGCGACGACCAGCAGCAGCATCAACAGCAGAGGCAGCGAGAGCTGAGCTTCCAGCAGGCGGGAGACCACGGTGTCGACCCAGCCGCCGAAGAATCCGGCCGTGGCGCCGGCGATGAGGCCGATGATGCCGGAAACGACGATGGCCAGCACCCCGACGGTGAGCGAGACCTGGCCGCCGTGCAGGACCCGGGAGAGAAGGTCCCTGCCGAGCTGGTCGGTTCCGAACAGGTGCCCGCCGGTCAGCGGCGGCAGGCGGCGCAGGCCGAGGCTCTGCTCGTCCGGCCCGGGGATCGGCAGCACGTTGGCCAGGACGACGGGCAGGACGACCAGGGCCACGCACACCGAGCCGACCCACAGCTTCAGCCGCGCGCCCTTGCGGCGGCGGACCGCCGCGGATCGCGCGAGATCCTTGGCGGTCACCGCGCTGGGCCGCGCGGGGGGCTCCGGGACGTCCTGGTCTCTGAAGCCGTCGGCGGGGCCGGCCTCCATGGCGGTCATGAGGCCACCGCCTTCCCGAGTCGTACCCGCGGGTCGAGCAGCGGGTAGGCCAGATCGATGAGGAGTTGGACGGCCACCGTCAGGATGGCCGTGACCAGGACGGTCGCCTGGATCAGCGGATAGTCCCTGGTTTCCAGCGCGCGCACGACGAGCGATCCGACACCCGGCCAGGCGAAGACGACCTCGACCACCACCACGCCGTTGAGCATGGCGGCGAACCGGGTGCCGAGCGCGGTCACCACCGGGACGGCCGAGTTGCCCATGGCGTAGCGCCAGGTCAGGCCGCGCTCGGAGATGCCGCGGGAGCGGGCGATCGTCAGGTAGGGAGCCGCGAAGCCGGTCCCCATCTCCCGGCGTACCAGGCGGGAGATCAGCGCGATCTGCAGGATGCCAACTGTCACGGTCGGCAGCACCAGGCCGCCCCAGCTGGTGAAACCGGATGCCGGCAGCACGGGGACGAGCACCGCGAAGATGGTCAGGAGCATGATGCCGCTCCAGAACTCCGGCATCGACTGGCCGGCGATCATGGCCACGTTGGCCCCCAGCTCGCGGGCGGTGTCGGCGTGCCGCGCCATCCAGACGCCGAGCGGGATGGCCACGACCGCGGCGAACAGGATGGAGGACACCGCGAGCATGACGGTGTACGGCATCCGGCTGAGGACGACATCCAGGGCGGGGGCCTGGAAGGAGAAGGACGTGCCGAGGTTGCCGCTGAACAGGTCACGAACGAAGATTCCGTACTGCTGAAGCAGCGGTTTGTCCAGGCCGAACTGGACGCGGATGCGTTCGAGCTCCGCCGTGGTGGCCAGGGGGCTGGCGTAGGCGGCGGCCGGATCCCCTGGCGCCAGCCGTACGAGGACGAAGACTGTGGAGACGGTCAGGAAGATCGCCAGCAGGCTCTGCCCGACACGTTGGGCGACATATCGGACCACGAGTCATCCATTCAGCCGGACAGATGCCAGGTCGTAGGAGTTGGTGGGACTGAGCAGTACGTTCTGCACGCGCTTGCGCCGGGCGATGACGGTCTTGGGGACGAAGGCCCACATGCAGGGCCAGGTGTTCCAGATCTCCTTCTGGGCGGTGGCCAGCAGGGTGTCCCGGGCCGTCTTGTCGGTTTCCCGGGAGGCCTTCTGGAGCATTTCGGTGATCTTGGGGAACACGTAGCCGTGGTAGGTGTCCCGGGTGGCCTCCTTCTCCTTCGTGCCGGCGAACATGCCCTGCAGCGGAGTCAGCGCCAGCCCGGTCGGGCCGGGGTAGCCGTTGCCGAGGACGTCCCAGTCGCCGCCCCGGCCCTGCCGCCACTTGGAGATGTCGCCGCCCGGCTGGAACTGCTGGAGTTCGGCCTGCACGCCGACCGCCTTGAGCATCTCCACCACGGCCTCCATGACGCTCGTGTCGTTGGCGAACTCCCCGGTCTCCCAGATGATCTTTATCTTGAGATCCTTCACCCCGGCGGCCTCGAGCATCTGCTTGGCCTTCTGCGGGTCGTAGACGTACTCGCCGGTCTGCACCGCCCCGGTCAGGGTGTCGGCCACCACGCCCCGGGCCTGGGTCACCGAATCGGCGAAGACGTCCTTGATCAGGGAGGGGCCGTTGATGGCGTAGCTGAGCGCCTCGCGCACGCGCGCGTCGGCGAGCGGATGCCCGGAAGGCTTGCGGAAGTTGTAGAAGAGCTGCGTGATGCGGGTGCTCGGCACCTGCTGGATCTCCACGTCGCCGAGACCGGACAGCTGGCTGATCGCATCGGGGGAGATCGCGTCGATCACATCGACCTCGCCGCTGCGCAGGGCGACGACGCGGTTGGCCTCCTCCGGGAGGAACCTGACCTGTACGGTCTTGATCCCGGGCGCGGGGCCCCAGTACTTGTCGTTGACCTGCAGCGTGTACTCGCCGGTGCCCCGGTTCGCGGAGGTGACGACGTAGGGGCCCGAACCGATGCCGCCCTGAAGTTCCTCCGCCTTGTTCGCGGCGGCGGGGGTGATCAGGATGTTCGCCATCAGGTAGTCGAGTGTCGGCACCGGGTTCTCGGTCACGAGCTTGAAGGTGCTCGCGTCGACGGGGGTGACCGTCGGCCATTCGGGGAACAGGCCGGCCAGGAACGACCCGGGGACCTTCTGGTACATCTGCAGGGCCGTTGAGACGTCTTCGACCTTGACCGGGCTGCCGTCGGAGTAGCGGACGCCGTCCCGCAGCTTGACCGTCCACTCGGTGGGAGCCGTCAGCTCGAACCTCTCGGCCAGGACGTGCTGCACGGCGAGCTTCGGATCGATGAAGGTCAGCGCCTGGCGGACGCCGCGCTGGACGCTGACGGCGGCATCGAACTGGTTGAGCTTGTTGTCCAGCGACACGAGCGAGCGGTTGAGCGCCAGCGTGAGACCCGGACCGGCGGTGGAACCGGCACCAGAGCCGGCACCGGCGACGGGCCCCGGTCCCGCGCAGGCGGCGAGGGGACTCAACGTCATGGCCGCGCCGGTGAGAGCACCGAGACGGAGAAGACTTCGCCGGGAGTACTGGGGGCCGCTTCCGAGATGAGTCACTGGGCTTCTCGCTTTCTGGACCGTCCTCAGCGGTGCGCTTCTCAGCGGCCGCCTGCCAGGACCGGATGTTTCCCACGTCACAACGACGTTGCTGCACCATTACACGCATGCGCGCTTCGCGCAAGAGATCTAGCGCATTTTGTGCAAGCTGTGACATCATCCAGTCAAGACGAAGGCTGCGCCGACGTGCACGCCTCACTCCGGAGCGGATCGCGCATGAGGGTTCGCAGGGATAGTGAAAGCCTGTCTGAGGTGCATAGATCGAACACATCGGGGGATTCCTTGACGCCCAGGAGAAGCACGGCCGCGCACGGTGTCCTCATCGTGGCCGACGACCTCTCGGGCGCGGCCGAGTCGGCAGCGCGAATAGTTATGCGCGGAACACGCACGAGGATTGTTCTCACTCACCAGGCCGTGCGGGACGAGTGCGATCCCGCCGACATCCTGGTGGTCGATACCGACTCCCGGCACCGGCATCCCGCCGAGGCCGCCGCGGCGGTGCGTTCCGCGGTCGCCCTGGCCTCGGCCGGGCGTCCGCGGCTGGTCTTCAAGAAGATCGACTCTCTGCTGCGCGGCAACGTCGCGGCGGAGGTGGCCGCGCTCATGGCGCCTGGGGCCGGCGTCGTCGTCGCCCCTGCCCTGCCCGGTCTGGATCGGGTGGTACGCGGCGGCGTGCTTTACCTGGCCGGTGTGGCCCTCCACCGTGCGAACGCCTGGGCGGTGGACGGCGTCTCCCCTCCGGCGTCGGTCGAGGCGGCCCTGGCGCCGCTTCCGGCCCGCGTGCTGGACCTCGCGACCGTGCGATCGGATCGCCTTTCCGACGCGATCGCCTCCTGCGCCGAAGACTCGCACATCGCGCTGTGCGACGCCGAGACGGATGCCGATCTGGACGCCGTGCTGCGTGCCGCGCTGGCCGTGCCGTCGGTGCGGCTGGTCGGATCCGGCGGACTCGCCGACGCGCTCGGGCGTCATCTGCGGAGTCTCGGCACGGCCACCGAGCAGACGGCCACCGAGCAGACGGCCATCGAGCAGACGGCCACCGGGCAGACGGCCACCGGGCAGACGGCCACCGCGGAGCATGAGCCCGTCCCTGCGCATACCGCGCGGCACGGCGACGTGGCCCGCCCGGCGCCGCTCGTCGTGGTGGGCAGCGCCGAGCCGGTCGCGGCCGAGCAGGTCCGCCGGCTGGTCGAGGCGGGAGCCGTACCCGTGGCCCTGCCCTTGACGGCGCTCCTCGGCACACCCTCCGGACGGGACCCCCTCCCCCGCATCCCGATCGGCGAGCGGGCGGTCGTGGCCTTCCTCGACTCCGCCGGCGCCGTCCTCCCGGCGGCCTCGCGTGACATCGCGCGGCGGCTGGCCGAGGTCGTCGCGGA
>NZ_JBSFTC010000223.1:0-19869 GCF_053590415.1 Nonomuraea sp. NPDC003201 | reverse complement strand
ACCCGGCCGCGGGGCTGCCGCTCATGCGCGCCGCCATCTCGCCGCGCGCCGCCACGGACCCGGTCGCCGGCACGTACGCGGTGTTCGGCGCGTTGATGACCGGCGACGACGAGGCGGCCTGCGAGCTGGCCGCGGCGCGCGTGGCCGCCTGCAGGGAGCAGGGCCTGATCGGCGCGCTGCCGCATGCCCTGCAGCTCCTCACCCAGGCGCAGCTCCTGCGGGGAAGGCACGCGGAGGCGGCGGAGTCGGGCGCCGAGGCCTGGCGGATCGCCCACGACACCGGTCAGGCGGGGCGGCTGCGGCATCTGCACGGCATCCTGGCGTGGCTCGCCGCTGTCGAGGGTGAGGACGACACGTGCGTACGGCTCGCCGGCCAAGCCGATGGCGCCGCGCGGGAACGCCACGGATCGGGCTGGGGCGGTTGCGCGCTGATCCTGCTCGACCTGGTACGAGCCCGGTACGACGCGGCGGCCGAGCGGATGGCGCGGATCCTCGACGGCCCGCTCGGGCACACCGTGATCGTCACCTTCGCCATGGCCGACCACGTCGAGGCCTGCGCCCGGCTGGGCGACCCGGGCCGGGCGGCCGAGGCGTTCGCCCGGTTCGACGCCTGGGCGGCGGCCAGCGGACGGCCGGGCGCCACCGCCGTCGCGCATCGCTGCCGCGCTCTCCTCGCCCCGCGCGGCGAGGCCGAGGCCCACTACAGCGCGGCGCTCGAGTGGCACGCCCGGGGCGGGCGGGTGTTCGAGCACGCCAGGACGGAGTTGCTGTACGGCGAATGGCTGCGGCGGGCCCGCCGGCGCTCCGACGCCGGGGCGCAGCTGCGATCGGCGATGGGCCGCTTCGCCGCGCTGGGCGCCGCCCCCTGGGCCGAACGGGCCCGTACGGAGCTGGCCGCGACCGGCGCCCGCGCCGACCTGCCGGAGCTCGGCGTGGCGGCGAAACCGCTCGACGCGCTGACCCCTCAGGAGCTGCAGGTCGTCCGGCTCGCCGCGACGGGCGCCACGAACCGGCAGATCGGCGCCCAGCTCTTCCTCAGCCCGCGGACGGTGGGATTCCACCTCTACAAGGCGTACCCGAAGCTGGGGATCTCCTCGCGCGCCGATCTGGCGGGCCTCGACCTGGGCCGTCCCGCCTAGGGCCGGCGCCCCGACCGCACGATCACCGTCACCAGCAGGGCCAGGGCGAACGCCACGCCCAGCAGGAAGAGGGCGAACCCGGCCAGCAGGTTCCAGTTGCCCAGGTCAGCCAGGACCGGGAGGGTGGGGTCCAGGTAGTACAGAACGATCCACGCCGCGCCGACGAACCATGAGACGCCCATCGCGGCCGCCAGGCGGCGGGCCAGGCGATTGATCGGTGCTTCGCGAGCCTGCTGATCGGACACCGGCATCACCCCTGTTCGGATGGACCCAGCGTAACCAGATCAGGAGCAGAGGAGGCGGGCGATCGTCAGGTCGGTGATGAGGACGTTGACCCAGCCGCCCTCGATCGCGGCCTTGATCGCGGAGAGCTTGCGCATGCCGCCCGCGACCCCGACCCGGCGTTCGACGGCGCGGAAGGTCGGCGCGTCGATGCCGATGACGCGCTGGTCGAAGCCCGAGTCGACGGGTTTGCCGGTGGTGTCGAAGAAGTGCAGGCAGACGTCGCCGACGGCGCCGAGCCCGCGCAGCTCCTCCTGGTCGGCCTGGCTGACCGCGTTGCCGCTGCTGAGCAGCAGGGGCGAGGGCTCCAGGCTGCCGATGCCGACCAGCACGACGGTCAGGTCGTGCCACTGCGCCTGCACGTCCTTCACGCTGGGGTCCTCCAGCAGAGCGTCGCGGATCGCGGTGGTCGCGACCACGCCGGGCAGGGGGACGAAGATCGGCCGGGCGTAGGTGAGGTTGGCCAGGCGGGCGACCAGCCGGGTGGCGTGCACCTGCGCCTCGGGGCTGCCGACCCCGCCGACCAGCTGGATGACGCGGTCGGCGACCTGGGAGTTCTTCTGCGGCAGGCGTTCGACCGTGGCCAGCAGGGTCTCGCTCCAGGACGAGATGCCGATCACGTCGCCGCCGGTGAAGGTGACGCCGAGGTAGGCCGCGGCCGCCGAGGCCAGCGGCGGGATCACGTCGTCCTGGTAGTCCTCGACGTCCACGACCACGGCGTCGCGCAGCCCGTAGCGCCGCTGCAGCTCCTCCTCCAGCTCGGTGTGCACCCCTTCGGGGAGCGTGACCACCGTGCGGACCATGCCCCGCGTGACCGCCTCCTTGAGCAGGCGGGACACGCGGGGCTGGGAGATGTTGAGCGTGGCGGCGATCTCGGGCTGGCGCATGTTCTGCTCGTGGTACATGCGCGCGACCCGGGCCAGGAGGCGCAGGTGATCCTTGGTCGTGTCGCGCCTGCGTTCCGCGTTCTGGACCACCGCGTACTCCTTTCTATTCACTCCTGAATGAAGCCTATTGTCCGAACCACCGTGGCGGAGACCCCGGCGGGGTCACTTCCTGGCGAACACCCCGAACTCGTCGGCGTTGTCGGCCGTGACGAGCTCGCAGTCGATGGACTGCTTCTCGTCCTTGCCCGTCTTGCCGGTCTTGATGAACTGGTCGGCCTGGTCCACGGCGCTGGTGGCGCCGAGCGCGGCGGGCTGCAGCCCGGTGGCGTGCATCTCGCCCGCCTTGATGGCGGCGATGGCGTCGGGGCTGCCGTCGAAGCCGACGACCACGACCTTCTTCAGCAGCCCAGCGGCCTTCAGCGCCGCGACCGCGCCCAGGGCCATGGTGTCGTTGCCGGCGATGACGCCCTGGATGTCGCGGCTCTTCTGGATGATCGTCTCCATCTTGGTGAACGCCTCCTGCTGGTCCCAGTTGGCGCTCTCCTTGGCCACCGGCTTCATGTCCGGGTACTGGGAGATCACGTCGGCGAAGCCCTTGGAGCGGACGCTGGCGTTGGTGTCGGACTCCTTGCCGACCAGCTCGACGTAGTTGCCCTTGCTCTTCATCGCCTCCACGAACGACTGCGCGACCAGCTGGGCGCCCTGGGAGTTGTTGGAGACGATCTGGGCCTTGGCGACGCCGGTGGCGTTGATCTCCCGGTCGATCAGGAAGACCGGGATGCCGCCCTGCGCGGCCTTGCGGACCGGCCCGATGGAGGCGTCGGCGCCCGCGTTGTCCAGGATGATCGCCTTGGCCTGGCGGGAGATGGCGGCGTCGATCAGCTCGCTCTGCTTGTTGGGGTCGTCGTCGTGGGAGGCCACGGACGTCTGGTAGCCGAGCTTCTCGGCCTGCGCCTTGGCCGCCTCGGCCTCGGCCTTGAAGAACGGGTTGTCGTGCGACGGGGTGATGATCGCGATCAGGCCGCCGGCGGCCGCGCCGCCACTGCTCGCGGACGCGCTGGTGGCGGGTTGTTCCGCGCTGCCGCAGGCGGCGAGCGTGGTGCAGCCGAGCAGGACGGAGAGTGCCAAAGTGACGATGCGGGTGGGGGGCATGGTGTCTCCTTGTGGTTCAGTCGTGCTTCTTGCTTGCGGCGACCGCCGCCGCGGCGGCTCCCCGTCGCTTGAATCGCTGCTGGCCCTGGTCGAGCATCACGGCGAGGATGATGACCGCGCCCTTGATGAGGATCTGCCAGAACGTCGACACGCCCAGGATCACCAGGCCGTCGGCGAGGAAGCCGATGACGAACGCGCCGACCAGGGTGCCGCGCACGGTTCCCCGGCCGCCGCTGAGCGCGGCGCCCCCGATGACCACCGCCGCGATGGCGTTGAGCTCGTACGTCTCCCCGGCCTGCGGCGCGGCCGAGGTGAGCTCCGAGGCGATGATGAGCCCGGCGACCGCCGCGCAGGCCCCGGAGATCACGTACACGATCGTCTTGACCCGACGGATCGGCACGCCGGACAGGTCCGCGGCCCGCTCGTTGCCGCCGGTGGCGTAGAGCCAGCGGCCGAACGGGGACTTGGCCAGCAGCAGCACGGCCGCCACGGCCAGCAGGATCATGATCCAGATGGAGGTGGGCAGGCCGAGCGGCCGCCCGCTGCCGAGCAGCTCGAAGCCGGTGTTGCCGAGCGCCGGGTTGCCGCCCAGGTTGGGGTAGGTGGCGCCGTTGGAGATGAGCATCGCCGCGCCGCGGGCCACGTACAGCATCCCGAGCGTGGCGATGAACGGCGCCACGTTGAAGCGGGTGACGAGGATCCCGTTGATCAGGCCGACCGCCATGCCGACCGCGACGCACAGCACGATCACCACCCACACCGGCGGGTAGGCGATCACGCCGCCGACGTGCAGACCCTGCAGGAGCTCACCGGCGACCACCCCGGACAGGCCCACGATGGAGCCGACGGACAGGTCGATGCCGCCCTTGAGGATGACCAGCAGCATGCCGAGCGCGATCACGCCGTTGATGGCGACGTGCTTGGTCATCGTGATCAGGTTGGGGACGGTGAGGAAGGAGTCCGACAGCAGGCCGAAGATGACGATGAGCACGGCGAGCGCGATGAAGGCGCGCAGCTCGAATGCCACGTTCAGCAGCGAGAGGCGGCGGGCCCGGGTGGCGGCCTGCTCGGGGGCCGCGGTGGTCGCCGTCGCCGTCATGACGAACCGTCCTGGGTTCCGCCGTCGGACACGCGCATCAGTTCCTCCCGGGTCAGTTCGCCGTGCCGGAACTCGCCGACGAGGGCGCCGCGGGCGAGCACGAGCAGCCGGTCGGGGATGTGCAGGGCCTCTTCGGCGTCGGATGTGGTGAACAGCACGGCCAGGCCCCGCCTGGCCTGGGCCGCCATCAGTTCGAAGATGTCGGCCTTGGCACCCACGTCCACGCCGCGGGACGGCTCGTCCAGCAGCAGGACGCGCGGCCCGGTCAGCAGCGCCTTTCCGATGATCACTTTCTGCTGGTTGCCGCCGCTCAGCGACCCGATGGCCGCCTGGGCGCCGCTGGTCTTGACGGTGACGTCGGTGATGGTGCGGGTGACGGCGGCGCGCTCGCGCTCCTGGGAGACGAACAGGCCGCGGACGAACGTGCCGAGCGCGGCCAGGGACAGGTTCTGCCCGACCGACATGGTCTGCACGAGCCCGTCGCGCTGGCGGTCCTCGGGCACCAGCACCACGCCCCGCTCGATGCGGTCGCGGATCCCGGCCTCGTGCAGGGGCACGCCGTCCAGCAGTATCTCGCCGGAGGACGGCCGCAGGCGGCCCGCCAGCGTCTCCAGCAGCTCGGTGCGCCCGGAGCCCATCAGCCCGTAGACGCCGACGATCTCGCCCGCGCGCACGCTGAGCGACAGCCCGTTCACGGCCAGCCGGTCGGGGACGGCCGGGTCGGCCACGGTGAGCCGGCGGACGGCCAGCGCCTCCTCGCCGAGCACCGGCTCCCGGCTGGGGAACAGCGTGTCCTGGTCGCGGCCGACCATCTGCTCGACGATCCAGCGGATGTCGACCTCGTCGGCCCGGGCCGTGGCGACCAGCCGCCCGTCGCGCAGCACCACGACGTCGTCGGCGATCTCCAGCGCCTCGTCCAGGTGGTGGGAGATGTAGACGACGGCGACGCCCGCGGCGGTCAGCTCCCTGATCACCCGGAAGAGCACGTCGACCTCGGGCGCGGTCAGGGCCGAGGTCGGCTCGTCCATGATGAGGACGCGGGCCTGCTGCAGCAGCGCGCGGGCGATCTCCACCAGCTGCTGCTGGCCGAGGCGCAGGTCGCCGACGAGCCGGTCCGGGTCGATGTCCTCCTCCAGCCGGTGCAGGACGGTGGCCGTGGCCTCGCGCTGCGCCTTGCGGTCGATGGAGCCGTACGCGGTGCGGACCTCGCGAGCCAGGAACAGGTTGTCCTGGATGCTGAGATTGGGGCAGAGGCTGAGCTCCTGGTGGATGATGGAGATGCCCTGGTCGGCCGCGTCGCGGGAGGAGTGCAGCCGCACGGGCCGCCCGTCCAGCTCGACGTGGCCGGTGGTGGGCTGCTCGATTCCGGCCAGGATCTTCATCAGGGTCGACTTGCCGGCGCCGTTCTCGCCGAACAGCGCGGTCACGCGGCCGGGCGCCACGTCGAAGTCGACGCCCTTGAGCGCGTGCGTGCCGCCGTACACCTTGGTGACCTCACCGGCCCGCAGGACGGGGCCGGTCATGAAATCGCCACCGGCGTGATTGTGACGGTCTGGGGGGTGAGCAGGGTGAACGCCCCGGTGACGGAGATCTGCTTGCCGTCCAGCGCCGCCGCGTCCAGGCCCTTGAGCAGCTTGTCGCGCAGCTGGTTGTTCAGGGCGGTGGCGGCGTCGGCGTACTCCACCTGGTTGGTGAACTGGCCGAACGTGATGAATCCCACCGCGTCGCGCAGCGCGGTGCCGTTGATGGCGGGTCCGATCTGCACGGAGACCCGGGTGCCGTCCGGCAGGCCCTTGACGGTGACGGGCAGCAGCCCGGACTTGGCCGCGCCGGCCTCGCCCGTCACCTTGACGGCGAAGGTGTAGGGGCCGGTGCCCTGGCGCTTGCCGTACTTCTGGCTCGCGGCGTCCTTGTCGGCGGCCAGGGCGTCGAGCAGGACGGGCAGGTCGACGGCGGCGCTCTTGACGGCGGGGACGATCTTTGCCTCGTAGTTCTGGGCCCCGAACGCGGCCGGGTCGAACTTCTTCGGAGCCGCCGCGGCCGCGGTCTCGGCGGTCCGGTACTCGGTGCTGACGGCCATGAGGACGACCAGCACGGCGAGGGCCGCGGTGATGATCCAGCGGATGGGGACGCGCCGACGGGGGGTCGGCGCCGTTGCTGTCATGTGCTGCTCCCTTCACCGGAGGGGCGGGATCTGCGCACGGCCTCGTGCCAGGCGGCCTTCCTGGCCGCGCGGTCCGTCTCGTCCAGGGCGGGCTCGAACCGGTCCGCGGGTCGCGGGCGCCGTTCCAGCTCGCCGAGCGTCCACAGCGTGGCCGCGAGCCCGGCGGCGTCGGCCACGCCGAGGCATGACAGGTCGTGCTCGCCGGAGCGGGCGACGGCGCGGCCACTGAGGTCGGCCTGGAGCCGCATCATCCGGTCGCTGCGGGTGAGGCCGCCGTCGGCCATGAGCACGCTCACCTGGCCGACGGCCTGATCGACGGCGGCTACCACGTCCTCGACCTGGAAGGCGACCGCCTCCAGGGCGGCGGCGACGAGCTGGGCCCGGCGGGTGGCGAGCGTCAGCCCGATGATGACGGGGCTCGCGTCCGGGTCCCACCAAGGGGCGCCGAGGCCGCCGAAGGCGGGCACGAAGTGGACGTCGCCCGGGTCGGCGGCTTCGGCCAGCAGCACGTCGGCGGGCACGTCGAACAGCTCCGCCAGCCAGCTGACGGTGCGACCGGTCGCGCGGATGTTGCCCTCGACGGCATGAACCGGACCGTCCCCGAGGTCCCAGGCGATGCTGCGGCACAGGCCGGGCGCGTCCGGAGGGCCGCCGATGGCCATGACGGAGGAGCCGGTGCCGTAGGTGGCCTTCACCACCCCGGGCCGCCAGCCGGCGTGGGCGAACATCGCGGCGTGTGAGTCGCCCATGACCGCCAGCACCGGTACCCCGTCGGGCAGCGGCGCGAGGTCGCGGACGGAGGGGAAGGCGCCGCAGGAGGCGACCACCCGGGGCAGCACCTCGGCCGGCACCCCGAACAGCTCCAGCAGCCGCGGGTCCCACTCCCCGGTCGCGACGTCGAGCAGCTGGGTGCGCGAGGCGTTGCCGACCTCGATGACGTGCTCGCCGCCCAGGCGGCTGAGCAGCCAGGAGTCGACGGTGCCCAGGCACAGCTCGCCCGCCCGGGCCCGGCGCCGGTCCGGATCGTACGCGTCGAGCAGCCAGCGGGCCTTGAGCGCGGAGAACATCGGGTCCAGCGGCATCCCGCTCACCGACCGCACGAGGCCGGCGGCCCCGGTGGCGGCCAGCTCGTGGCACCGGTCGGCGGTCCGCTGGTCCTGCCAGCTGATCAGCGGCCCGACCGGCTCGCCGGTGCGGCGCTCCCACAGCACCAGCGACTCGCGCTGGTTGCTGAACCCCACGCCGGCGACCCGGGCGGCCTGCTCGGGGCCGACGCACTCGGCGACCGCCCGCCGCACGCTCTGCCACAGCTCGTCGGCGGACTGCTCGACCCAGCCGGGGCGGGGCTGGCTCTCGGCCACCGGTACGACGGCGCGGGAGACGACGCGGCCGCCCTCGTCCACGAGCAGCGCCTTGGTGGAGCTGGTGCCCTGGTCGATGGCCAGGATGAGCGGGCTAGCCATGGCGCAGCAGGTCCTTGACGGCGCCGACGATGCCGTCGGCGGACAGGCCGAAGTGGTCGAGCAGGAAGGCGGTGTCGCCGGTGGGGGCGAACACGCGGGGCACGCCGAGGATGCGCATGGGGACGGGGTGGCGGGTGACGACGGTGGCGGCGACGGCCGCGCCGAGCCCGCCGCTGATGGTGGCCTCTTCCGCGGTGACGATGCCGCGGGTCTCCCGCGCGGCGGCCTCGATGGCCTCCTCGTCCAGCGGGTCGAGGAAGGGCATGTTGAGGACCCGCAGGTAGACGCCCTCCTCGCGGAGCCGGGCGGCCGCCTGCAGCGCGCGGGAGGTCAGCGAGCCGATGGCGATCACCGTGGCGTCGTCGCCGTCGGCGAGCAGCACCGCCCTGCGCGGCTCGAAGGGCGCGCCCTCGGGCGTGACCACGGGCACCTTGAACCGCGGGATGCGCACGTAGCTGGGCCTGCCGGAGGCCGCCGCCCAGCGGACGGCGGCGCGGGTCTGGACGGAGTCGGCCGGGACGATCACGTCGAGCCCGGCGACCGCGCGCATCCAGGACAGGTCCTCGATCGAGTGGTGGGTGGGGCCGAGCTCGCCGTAGGCCATGCCCGGGCTCTGCCCGCAGAGCACGACGTGCGCCTCGCTGTAGGCGACGTCGGCCTTGATCTGCTCCAGGGCGCGGCCGGTGAGGAACGGCGCCGCCGCGCACACGAACGGGATCTTGCCGGCGTTGGCCAGCCCCGCGCCGACTCCGACGAGGTCCTGCTCCGCGATGCCGACGTTGATCAGCCGGTCGGGGAAACGCTCCCGGAAGCCGACGAGGTTGCTGGAGCCCACGGAGTCGTTGCACACGGCCACGATCCGCTCGTCCTCGGCGGCCAGGGCCAGGAGCTCCGCGGCGAAGTCCTGCCGGCAGTCGAAGGCGGTCTGCTGGTCGGTCACGGTCATCGTGCCAGCTCCGCGAGGGCCGCTTCGACCTGGTCGGGGCTCGGCACCTTGTGGTGCCACTCCACGCGGTCCTCCATGAACGACACTCCCTTCCCCTTGATCGTGTGGGCGATGACGGCGACCGGCCTGCCGGTCGACGAGCCGCTCATCGCCTGCAGGAGGGCGAGGTGGTCGTGGCCGTCCACCTCGCGTACCTCCCAGCCGAAGCTGCGCCATTTGTCGTCCAGCGCCCCCAGGGCGTTGGTGTCCTCCGTCCTGGCGCCCTGCTGCAGCCGGTTGCGGTCGATGACGGCGGTCAGCGACGACAGGCCGTGGTGGGCGGCCGCCATGGCCGCCTCCCAGTTGCTGCCTTCCTGCAGCTCCCCGTCGCCGAGCACGACGAACGTGCGCCAGTCAGCGCCGTCGAGCTTGGCGGCCAGCGCGCACCCGGTGGCCACGGGCAGACCGTGCCCGAGCGCGCCGGTGTTGGTCTCGATGCCGGGGACCTTGATGCGGTTGGGGTGACCGTTGAGCGCCGACAGCGGGGCCATGAAGGTGTCCAGCTCGGCCTCGGGGAAGAAGCCGCAGTGGGAGAGGGTCGAGTACAGGGCGGCGGCGCAGTGTCCCTTGCTCAGCACGAAACGGTCGCGCCCGCTCCACCGCGGACGTTCCGGATCGACGGACAACACGCCGTAGAAGCAGGTGACCAGGATGTCGGTGACCGACAGGTCACCCCCGACGTGCCCCATCTGGGCACGGTCGATCATGCGGATGATGCTCCGGCGCACCTCCGTGGCCAGCTGGTCCAGCTCCGCGGCCGCGGTGTGCCGGTCGGCCCGGCGAATCCGCTCGGCCGCCTGGCGATAGACGGCCGAACGCGTCGGATCGGCGGCAAGCAACGACATCACCGGGCCACGTCTTGAATATCTATTCCAATATGACTAGGCATATTTTGAAGCTAAGGCCGCCATCGCGTTCATGTCAATGAGGTGCGGAAGCTTGCGACTCGCCTGCTTCTTGACGGCTGTATGTCGCCGACGTTACATTCCGCTCGAATAGACAGGCGGTATTGAATAGCTATTCAATCGCCTCCAGCCCTCTGGAGAGGCAATGAACATCCCAAGCAAAGCGGCAGCTCTGGCAGCGTCTGCGCTGCTCCTGACCGCCTGCAGCGGCCGAGTCCAAGACAACACCAGCGCGACCAGCGGGGGGCAGGTCAAGCTGAGCTGGTGGATGGTCACTCAGAACGCGGACACGGCAACCGCCGCGTTCAAGTCGATTATCGGGGACTTCGAGAAGCAGAACCCGAACATCAAGGTAGATCTTCAGTACCGCGCGGTGGATGCGCACAAGGACGCGCTGCGCACCACGGCCGGCAGTAGTTCCGGCCCGGACATCTACTACAACTGGGCCGGGCCCGGTCTCGGCGGCGAGCTCGTGAAGTCGGGCGTGAGCCTCGATCTGAGCAAGTACTACCAGCAGTACAAGTGGGCCGACCGGTTCAACCCGTCGACCCTGGCGGCGTACAAGCAGTACGGCGGTTACCACGGCGTGCCCTGGACGCAGCGCACCGAGGTCGTCTACTACCACAAGGACCAGTTCGCCAAGGCGGGCATCAGCGCGCCGCCCACCACGTACCAGGAGTGGGCCACGGCGGCGCAGAAGCTCAAGGACGCCGGGCTCACGCCGATCACCATGGGCGGCAAGGACAACTGGCACGTCATGCGCCTGCTGGACACGTTCATCGAGACCAACTGCGGCGCCGAGCTGGGCGACAAGCTCAACACGCGCGCGACGAGCTGGGCCGGCCAGCCGTGCGTGGACAAGTCCTTCGAGCAGCTCAAGCAGTGGTCGGGCAACTACTTCAACAAGGGCTTCGCCGGCCTGCCGGTGGCCGAGGCGGGCGCGATGTTCCACTCGGGCAAGTCGGCCATGCAGCTCGAAGGCGACTGGTTCACCCAGCAGAACATCGACGCCGGCGACGACCAGAACAACGTGGGCGTCTTCCCGATGCCCACGGGCACCGACCGGCTCTACGGCTTCTCCGAGGGCATGTACATCACCAAGACGAGCAAGCACCCGGACGAGGCCGCCAAGTTCCTGGACTTCTTCACCTCCGCCGCCGTGGAGGGCAAGTACCTGGGCGTCTTCTCCTCGGTCCCGGTGAACAAGGACACCAAGGGCGCCAACCCGCTCGCGCCGATCAACACGCAGATCGCCGAGCTGACCGGCAAGGCCAAGGGGTTCTTCCTCAACAACGACCAGAACTTCCCCACCGACGTGACGACCGAGTACTGGCGCATCCAGAACGGGGTCACCAGCGGCTCGATCGCCCCCAAGGAGGCGGGCGCGCTGCTGCAGAAGTTCATCGACACCCATAAGGACTGACCAGCCGTGACCGGCCGGGGGGATCGCTCTCCGGCCGGTCCGATCACCCGAGGAGGAGCGGCCTTGGCCACCGTGTCCACCGCCCCGACCACGTCACGACCCACCCACCCCTCGCACCGCCCCCGCACGCCACGCCGCGGCCTGCCCGTCCTGGGCGCGCTGCCGTTCCTGGCGCCCGCGCTGGCGCTCTACGGGATCTTCCTGCTGTTCCCCATCGTCTCGGCGATCTACCTCAGCTTCGTGCGGTGGAACGGCTTCCCCACCGTGCCGCAGATCTGGGCCGGACTGGCGAACTACCAGGACATCTTCACCAACGACACGGTCTTCCACACCGCCCTGCGCAACAGCGTCATCTGGGTCGTGCTCTCGCTCGTCGTGCCCACGGTGCTCGCCCTGCTGCTCGCCCTGGCGCTCAACCACCGGCTCCTCGGCCGCAACCTGCTGCGCTCGGCGTTCTACATCCCGGCCGTGCTGGCCTCGATCGCCGTGGCGACCATGTGGACGTGGATCTACAACCCGAACTCCGGCCTGGTCAACAGCACGTTGACGTCCCTCGGCCTGTCGTCGTGGATCCAGGACTGGCTCGGCGACCCGCAGATCGCCCTCTACTCCGTCTTCGTCGCCTTCGTCTGGCAGACGACGGGCTTCTCCATGGTGCTGTTCCTGGCCGGGCTGCAGACGGTGCCGGCCGACCTGGTCGAGGCGGCCAAGCTCGACGGCGCCTCCGCCTGGCAGACCTTCCGGAACGTCACCCTGCCGGCGCTGCGGCCGACCTTCACCGTCGTCCTGGTGCTCACCGTGATCAGCTCGCTCAAGGTGTTCGACCTCATCGTCGGCATGACCAACGGCGGCCCGGCCCAGTCGAGCCAGGTGCTGGCCCTGTGGTCCTACAGCCAGTCGTTCATCAACCACAACTTCGGAGGGGGCAACGCGCTGGCCGTCGTGCTCCTCGTGATCACCCTGGCGCTCGTCCTGCCGTACCTGATGTGGACCTTGAAGGAGGACGAGCGATGAACGCGGTCCGCCGTGCCAACTACCCGCTCATCGGGCTGTGGATCGCGCTGGTCGTCTGCGCGCTCATCTGGCTCGCGCCGTTCGCCTTCATGGTGCTGACCTCGCTGAAGTCCACGGCCGACATCGGCCGCTCGTCCATCTGGGCGCTGCCGGAGGTGTGGCGGTGGGACAACTACACCGCCGCCGCCGAGCGGGGCGAGCTGTGGACCGTGGCCGAGAACAGCGCCTACATCGCGCTCATCAAGGTGCCGCTCGGCCTGATGATCTCGGCCGCGGCGGCGTTCGCGATCGCGCGGCTGCGCTTCAAGCGGCAGCGGATCCTGCTCATCGTGATCACCCTGGGCGCGATGGTGCCGGTGCAGGTCGCCATCGCCCCGATGTTCACCACGCTGTCCAGCATGGGGCTGCTGAACTCCACGAACGGGATCATCCTGCCCTACCTGGCCTTCGGCATCCCGTCCCAGGTGTTCTTCCTGTACGGGTTCTTCCGCTCCCTGCCCCGCGAGCTCGACGAGGCCGCCCGCATCGACGGCTCGGGGAACTGGCGCCTGTTCGTACGGGTGATCCTGCCGCTGGCCAAGCCCGCGCTGGCCGCGCTGTTCATCCTGGACTTCGTCGCCACCTGGAACGAGTACGGGATGGCCCTGGTGCTGCTGCAGGACCAGGACGCGCGTACGGTGCCACTGGCGCTGCAGGCCTTCCAGTCGCAGTTCGCCTCGAACTACGGGCAGCTCAACGCCTTCATCATCATGTCCATCCTCCCGGTCCTCATCGTCTATCTGATGTTCCAGCGCTTCTTCACACAAGGCGCCCTCGCCGGCGCGATCAAGGGATAGGAGACCACTCCGCATGGCAGCAGAACCACTGTTCGGCGCCGGGCTCTGGCACTTCGGGCAGTTCCGCGACCGCTACGCCACGGACGGGTACGGCCCGCCCGTCTCCACGCTGGAGGCGATCGACCGCGCGGGCCAGGTCGGCAGCCTGTCCGTGGTCGACATCAACTACCCCTTCAACCCGGCCGACCTCGACGTGGACCAGCTGGAAGACCGGCTGAAGGCCAACGGGCTGCGGGCCATCGCGCTGACGCCGGAGATCTACACCAGGAAGTTCGCCCGCGGCGGCTTCACCAACCCCGACCCCGCCGTCCGGCGTGACGCCATCGAGCTGGTCAGCGAGTCCGCCGACCTGGCCCGCCGCCTCGGCTGCGACTACGTCAAGCTCTGGCCCGGCCAGGACGGCTGGGACTACCCCTTCCAGGCCGACTACAAGGCGCTGTGGCAGATGTCCATCGACGCCGTCCGCGAGCTGGCCCAGCGCCACCCCGACCTGCGCTTCGCCATCGAGTACAAGCCGCGCGAGCCGCGTAACCGCATGACCTTCTCCTCGGCCGCCCGCACCCTGCTGGCCATCGAGAAGATGGACGTGCCCAACGTCGGCATCCTGCTGGACTTCGGCCACTCCCTGTACGGCCTCGAGTCCCCGGCCGACGCGGCCCAGCTCATCCTCGAACACGACCGGCTCTACGCCATCGACGTCAACGACAACTTCCGCGGCTGGGACGACGACATGGTGGTGGGCTCCATCCACCTCGTCGAGACCTTCGAGTTCTTCCACACCCTGCGCCAGGCCGGCTGGCAGGGCGTCTGGCAGCTCGACCAGTTCCCCTTCCGCGAGGACTCGGTGGAGGCCGCCCGCGCCGGCATCGAGGTCATGCGGACGATCTGGCGGGCCCTGCAGGTCCTCGACGTGGACGCCCTCGCCGAGGCGCAGGCCCGCCAGGACGCCCTGGCCGCGCAGCGCATCGCGCGCAAGGCGCTGCTCAGCGCCCAGGTGGACGGCTGATGGGCGACGTGACGCGCGTCGGGGGAGCCTGGCGCGAGGTGGAGATCACGCTCACCGCCTCGGCCGACCTCCCCGACGCCTACACCGCCGTCGAGGTGTGGGCCGACTTCACCCACGACACCGGGCTGTCCCTGCGCAGGCCGGCGTTCTACGACGGCGGCCGCACGTGGCGGATCCGGTTCAGCTCGCCGCTGGCGCACGGCCGCTGGCACTGGACCACCGACGCGTCCCTCGACGACCGCGGGCTTCGCGGGGCGTCCGGGATCATCGAGGTGGACGCCGCCGAACCGCCCGCGCACCGCTTCCGGCGGCACGGCTTCTGGACCATGTCGCCGGGCGGGCGCAGCCTCGTGCACGCCGACGGCACCCCGGCGATCATGGTCGCCGACACCGCCTGGGGCCTGCCCTGGCGGGCCACCGAGGAGCAGGTGCGCACGTACGCGGCCGACCGGCAGGCCAAGGGCTTCAACGCGGTGCTGCTGATGTCGGTCCAGCCCGACATGCGCGCCGCCGGCCCGCGTGACCGCTCCGCCGACGAGGGCTTCGACGTCGCCTTCGAGGACCTGCCCACCGGCCACGTCAACGCGCTCAACCCCGCCTACTTCCAGTACCTGGACCGGCTCCTGGACATCCTGGCAGAGCACGAGATCGTGCCCGTGCTCCAGCCGGTCTTCCAGGGGTTCGGCTGGAAGGGGCTCGACGTGGCCGGCACGGTCGTACCTCCCGAGGAGTACGCCCGCTACTGCCGCTACCTGGTGGCCCGCTACGGCGCCCGCCCCGCGATCTACCTGGTCGGCGCCGACGGCTCCGGCCGCGAGCCGCAGATCGCTGCCGGCGGCGCCGAGGTCCATGCCTGGGACTGCTACGCGCAGCCCACCGGCATCCACTACCGCCCGCACGCCGACAACCGGGCCTGCCAGGACGCCGACTGGCTGGACTTCCAGTGGTGCCAGACCGGCCACGGCGGTGAGCACGTCCCCGAGCGGGTCGCGGTCATGCGGCGCGACACGCCCGTCAAGGCCGTCGCCAACGGCGAGCCCACCTACGAGCAGACCCGCAGCGTCACCAACGCCGCCGGCTGGTGGCAGGGCCACGAGGCGTGGAGCAACCTGTGCGCGGGCGGGGCCATGGGCGTCGTCTACGGCGCCGCGAACATCTGGCAGTGGAAGCTGCACGCCGACGAGCCCGGGCACGCGCCGTACTTCCTGGCCCCGTCGGGCGGCTGGCGCGAGTCCCTCGACTTCGAGGGCTCCACGTACGTCGGGCTGCTCGGCAAGATCCTGGACGGCCTGCCCACGACCGACATGGAGCCGGACTGGGAGACGTTCATCAGCCCGCGCTCCCTGCGCGTGCCCGGCCGCCTGCACGTGGTCTACCAGGAGCACGGCGGCGCGCTGCGCCCGACGCGCGAGGACGGGCTGCCGACCGCCTACCGCGTCGTCGACCCGCGCACCGGCGACGTCGTCGCCAGCGGCCGGCGCCGGCCCGGCGAGGCCGTCGAGGACGAGCGGCAGGTGGCCCGCGTGGTCATCTTCTGCGACGAATAGGACGGGTGACCCGCCGCCACGCCTTGGAGGGGGCGCGGCGGCGGGGCCTCAGGCGATCGCCTGGTAGGCGGTGGTCCAGAAGTCCTTGTGGAGGCGGGGTGTGTGGACGGAGTCCATCGCGCTCTGGGTCAGCAGGATGCCGACCAGGTCCTCGGCCGGGTCGGCGTACCCGGTGGTGCCGAGGCCGCCGTCCCAGCCGAACTGGCCCGGCGAGGCCAGGTCACGGCGGTGGGTGCGGACCGCCAGGCCGAACCCGTATCCGCCGTGCCGGCCGAAGTGGTCGCCGAACGCGTCCTTCTCGACCTTCTGTCCCGGCGTCAGGTGGTCCGTCGCCGCCGGCCTGGAAGAGCGGCGGGCGGCTGTACCTGCCGCCGGCGGCCTCGTCCCAGACGACCGGTTCGCCGTTCTCGGGGTCGTGCGCGTAGCTGGTGGGCAGGCGGTGGATCCGGTCGGCGGGCACGTGGAAGCCGGTGTCCTTCATGCCGAGCGGCCCGAACAGCCGCTCGCGCAGGAACTCCTCCAGCGGCTGCCCGCTCACCCTGGCCACGAGCACGCCGAGCATGTCGGAGCCGACGTGGTACTGCCACAGCTCGCCCGGCTGGCGCATCAGCGGCAGCGTGCCGAGCCGGCGGATCCACTCGTCCGGCCCGAAGTCCGGCGAGGTGGTGTCCAGGCCGAGCTCGCGGATCGCGGTCTGGATCGGGTACGTGTCCGGCGCCGCCGGCACCACCCCGAACCCGAAGGTGAACGTCAGCAGGTCGCGCACGGTGATCGGCCGGGCCGCGGGGACCGTGTCGTCCAGCGGCGCGTCGATGCTCCTGAGCACCTGGCGGTCGGCCAGCTCGGGCAGCCACTCGTCGACCGCGTCGTCCAGCCGCAGGCGGCACTCCTCGACCAGGATCATCACCGCGGCGGCCGTGATCGGCTTGCTCAGCGACGCCATCCGGAAGAGCGTGTCACGCCGCATCGGCTCGGTGCCGCCGGCGTGCAGGGTCCCCAGGGCCTCGACGTGCGTCTCGTCGCCCCTGCCGACCAGCGCGACGAGCCCGGGTACGGCCCTGGACCCGACATGTCCGGCCAGCACCTGCCGCATCCGGTCCAGTCCCGCCGGTGACAGGCCGGGCCGCTCGTGCACGTCCCACCGGCCCTTGGTGTCCCAGGTGCCCTTCATGTCCCAACTGGTGGACATCGTTATCTCCCCGCGCTGCGTACGGCGTTCCCCCTTGCGAACATTGTACTCAGAGGGAACAGTGTGCGCAACGAAGAAACGCCGGACGGGCGCGCGGGGCGGTCAGGCGATCCGGAGGCCCGCCGGGCTGAAGATCGACGCGGCGAGGCTCTGGACGAACCGAGCGAGCAGTGCCTCGAGGAGCATCATCGCGGCCTTGGCGAGCAGGGAGGCCAGGAATTCAGACAACTCTCTACCTTTTCATTGAAACTACGCTTCAAGTCACATTGGGGTAGAAAGATGTATATACGGTGAGAAACCGGATGTCCATAGGGTGAACTCCAGATGACTATCCCTGGGCGTTCGACCGTTCGATCATGGTCGTCACCCAGGCCGTGGCCCCGGCGCACCCGAGCGCGATCCCCCACGCCAGCGGCCCCACCGGCTGGCAGCCGAAGAGCTGGCTGAGACCGGGCACGGAGACGATCACGCCCAGCGCCGCCAGGGACCCCACCGAGGCGAGCACCACCGTGCGATCCCCGCCGCCCAGCGCCAGCGTCTGCAGCAACTGCGCCGCCACCAGGCCGATGAGCCCCACCGTATCGGCCCGGCCCCGGGTGCCGGTCGTCCGGGCCAGCACCCAGGCCGCGCCCGCCGCCACGGCCGTGGTGATGGCGCGCAGGTAGATGTCCCTGGTCAGCGCGGCGCCCAGCGACGCCTCCGGGCCCTCGGCCAGCAGCTTCTCCGGGCTCGCGGCGCTCGGCGGCCGGATGGCCACCGCCATCGCGGGCAACATGTCGGTGAGCAGGTTGACCAGCAGGAGCTGGCGGGCGTTGAGCGCGCTGCGCCCGGTGAGCAGGCTGGAGCCGAGGGTGAAGGCGATCTCCCCGACGTTGCCGCCGAGCAGGATGCCCAGCGCGTCGCGTACGGAGGTCCACATCGCCCGGCCCTCGACGATCGCGTCGATGATCGTCTCGATGCGGTCGTCCACCACGACGATGTCGGCGGCTGCCCTGGTGGCCGGCGCGGCGCGCGACCCGAGGGCCACGCCCACGTCGGCGAGCCGGATCGCGGGCACGTCGTTGGCGCCGTCGCCGGTCACGGCCACGACCTTGCCGGCCTTGCGCCAGCAGGTGACGATCCGGGCCTTGTGCTCGGGCGTCACCCGGGCGAACACCGCCACCTTCGGCAGCTCCTCGGCCAGCGCCTCGTCGTCCAGCTGCTCCAGCTCCGGGCCGGTCAACACGCGCAGGCCGTTCAGGGCGCCGATCTCCGCGGCGATGGCCTCCGCCGTGCTGGGGTGGTCGCCGGTGAGCATGGCGACCCGCACGCCGGCCCGCATCAGGTCCTCCACGCTGCGCTTCGCCGTCGGGCGCACCGGGTCCGCCAGGCCCAGGAACCCGAGGAAGCACAGGTTCTCGATGCGCGACTCGTCGAGGTCGGCGCGGCTCGAGGCGGGGCGCTCGGCGACGGCGAGCACGCGGTAGCCGTGCAGGGCCAGCCGGTCCACCTCCTCCTCCAGCTGCCGCCTCATCCGATCGTCCAGCGGTACGGTCTCCCCGTCGACGACGATGCTCGTGGAGCTGGTGAGCACGATCTCGGGAGCCCCCTTGACGCTCAGCAGCTGTCCCGCCTCCGACCGGCCGAGGACGGCGTGGTAGCCGCGGGCCGGCTCGAAGGGCAGCTCGTCCACGCGGTGCCACGTACGCAGGCCGTACCTCGGGGTGACGCCGAGCTTGCCGGCGCCCTCCACGATCGCGCGGTCCGTGGGGTGCGGAATGGCCCGCCCGCCCTCGAACCTGGGCCCCGCGCGCAGCGCCGCGCCCACGATGGCCCGCAGCTCGGGCGTGGCCTCCTCCACCGACTGCTCGGCCCGGCCGTCCGACACCCGCCGCAGGCTGATGTGGCCTTCGGTGAGCGTTCCCGTCTTGTCGAAGCAGAGCACGTCCACGCGGCCCAGCGCCTCGATCGTGGACGGGTTGCGCACCAGCGTGTTGTGCGCCGACAGCCGCTTGGCCGAGGCCAGCTCGGCCGCGGTGGCGACGAACGGCAGCCCCTCGGGTACCGCCGCCACCATCATGCTCACCGCCGGGGCGAGCGCCTGGGACAGCGGTGAGCCGCGTACCAGCTCGACGACCATCAGGAGCACGCCGGAACCGAGAGCCGCCGGGAGGATCCGGCGGCTCAGCGCGCGCAGGCGCAGCTCGACCCCGCTCGGCGGCGGGCCCTCCTGGGAGAGCCTGGCCGTCCTGCCCGCCTCGGTGGCCGCTCCGGTCGCCACGACCACGGCGTACCCGTGGCCCGCCGCGACGGTCGTGCCCTCGTAGACCATCGAGGTGCGGTCCGCGACGGCGGGCGCCGCGGTCGGCGTGTCCGTCTTGGAGACGAGCTGCGACTCGCCGGTGAGGGTGGACTCGTCGATCTCCAGCCCGGCCGCCTGGATGAGCCGCCCGTCGGCCGGTACGGCGTCGCCGGCGCGCAGCTCGATCACGTCCCCGGGCGCCAGGTCGTCGGCGAAGCCCGCCACGGCGCCCGTGGGACGGCGGATCCGTACCCGGATGGCGGTGGTCTCGGTGAGGCGGTGCAGCGCCCGCGCGACGTTGCGCCGCTGCGCGCCGCCGAGGACGGCGTCCACCACCATCACGCCGCAGATGAGCACGGCGTCCAGCGCGGAGCCGAGCCCGGCGGACACGCCCGCGCCCGCGGCCAGGACCGGGCTCAGCGGGTTGGCCAGCTCGTGCAGGGTCGCGCTGAGCAGGGATTCGGGGCCGGCCACCGCGGGCCGCGCCGGGCCCGTCC
>NZ_JBSFTC010000222.1:0-19887 GCF_053590415.1 Nonomuraea sp. NPDC003201 | reverse complement strand
GCCGATGAATCCGGCCGCCCCTGTCACCAGCACCACGGTCTCCGGCCAATACGACATCGTGGATTGACCTCCGTGGGAGCCCAGGCGGTCCTTCGGGGAAACAGGCGCGCGTGAGCCGCACCTCAGGCGGTCCCCCGGAGGGACGGGCGTGCCGCTCAGGTGGGGCGGTGTGCTCGCCGGGCTGGGAGGGCGGTGGTCAGCCGAGAGCCTTGAGGTAGCGGCGCATGCGGCGCTTGGCCCGGTAGCCGGCCCGCAGCATCGAGGGATGCACCTCCACCCGCAGCCTGGCCCGCCGCCGCGCCGCCGCGTGCTCCGGCCCGTCCAGCAGCGATCGGGCCGGTACGCGCGACCCGCCCGCCACCAGCCCGGCCAGCCGCCCGGCCCAGTCGTTGTGCGCCGGCGGGTGGAAGTAGTTGGCCTCGCACCACTCGGGAGCGGCCGCCCGGAAGCCGCCCTTCGCCAGGTCGTCGAGCGTGCCCAGCAGCCCGCTGCCCTCGAACACCAGGTTGATCATCTCGGCGCTGACGCCGAAGTCCTCCAGCACCAGCGACGGCACGCCCAGCGCGATCGCCTCCAGCGCCGCCGTCGAGCTCACCGTGACGAACCCGGCCGCCCGTTCGAGCTGGTCGTGCATCGACCCCGCCGCGAACTCCACCCGCCCCGGCTCGCCCATCTCCCGCCACAGCCGCTGGTAGTGGTGGCGCTCGTTGTGCGTCTGCCGCTCGTCCTCAAGGGCCCGCAGCTTGACCACCACGTCCAGCTCGGGCCGCAGCCGGGCCAGCTCGGCCAGCGCCAGCAGGATCCGCTCGCGGTCCTGGCGCTCCCGCGGCACCTTGGCCTGGGTGGCGAACACGACCCGGTTCCCGCCCCCGGCGACCACGCCGGAGCGCAGGAACGGCAGCCTGGCCAGCCCCACCGCCCCTCCCCCGCCGAGCCGGCCGGCGATCTCGGAGAACTCGGCCACCTCACGCTCGCTGTGCACCACGAACAGGTCGCACCCGCTGCGGAACAACCACGCCTTCTCCGTCGCCGGCACCGAGATCCCCGGCAGCCCGCTCACGAACACCGGCCGCGGCCGCAGGTCGCCGAGCACGTCGGCCACCAGCACGTCCACCACCGGGCCCGTGCAGGCCACCAGCACCACGTCCGGGCGCATGCGCTCGGCCAGCCGCCGCACGGACCGCGCCGAGACCACCGGCGGCGGCTCCAGACCGCCCACGGCGGCGGCGATCTGCTCCGGCGAGGGCGCGATCGGCGTGCGCACCACCACGAGCTCTGCCGTGCCGCCGGGGGGAAGGTCGCCGAGCAGGCAGGCCGCCCACTTCAGATACGAGTCGGAGTCGGCGACCGCCAACACTTTCAACCGGACACTCCTGTCAGATGCGAGCGAAGGGCGGGGGCCGCCCTGCTGGTCCACCAGTCGTCAGGAACGTCCACGGGCTCCACGGCGACACCGCGCGGGCTGAGCAGCACCCGCAGCGAGGTGATCGCGGTCGAGGGCAGGCTGAGCACGCGCTGGCCCGCGTCCAGGCCGCGCAGCGTCAGCTCGGCCGGCGCGCCCACGTCGTGCACGGTGATGCCGGGGCGCTCCCTGATCAGGGCCACGTCCACGGGGTCCTCGCGGCGGTGCGGGTAGTACGCGAGCGGCTCCTGGGCCGCCAGGTCCGTCAGCCAGCGCAGGTAGTGGTCGCGGTGCACGAGCCCGTTGCGGACGAGCGAGGTGCCGAGGACGACCGTGCGCTCCGCGGGCCCCTCCGCGCTGGGCGGCTGGGCGCGCAGCCAGTCGAACTGGTGGCGTACCAGGTTGATCCCGGCCCGCCGTACGCCGTCCGCCAGGGCCTCGTCCACGGGCAGGGCGGTGAAGACCGACACGTCGCTCAGGCGCAGCCGCAGCGCGGCCGCCAGGCCCAGCACGGAGCGCAGCTTGGCCGGCTGGGCCCTGGCCCGCAGCAGCGGCCGGTACGGCCCCGCGGCCAGCAGCTCCAGCAGCCGGAGCGTGGCCAGCCCATCGTCCACGATGACGATGCGTCCGGGACGCGAGGTGAGCCAGCGCACCTGCACCCTGCCGGAGAAGGCGTCACCGACGGCCTGCACGCGCCTGGGCATGCGCTCACGCGGCTCCGCCAGCTCCAGGCCGTCGGGCAGCCCGAGAGACCTCAGCTCCCGACGCGTGGCCTTCAACGGCCGCAGACCGGCGCGCGGCACGACCACCGTCTCGGGGCCGAGCACGCCCGCGTAATGGGCCTCGACGGCGCACAGCATCTGGAGCGGTGACTCCACCCAGGCCGACGCCTGTTCGACCACTCCTGTCCTCCCAGCCGGGTGATGGCCCGTTCACGACCGCTTCAAGCTAGCCCCGCCGCCTTAAGCCACCAGAAACGCGACGTGAACAATGGAGAGCATGAACTCGCTCATGCTCAACACCGACGGCGTGCAGATCCCGCAGCTCGGCTACGGCGTCTGGCAGGTGCCCGCCGACGAGGCCGCGCGGGCCGTCACGACCGCGCTCAAGGCCGGTTACCGGCACGTGGACACCGCCGCCGCGTACGGCAACGAAGAAGGCGTGGGGCAGGCCGTACGCGAAAGTGAGCTGCCACGCCGGAAGCTGTTCGTGACCACCAAGCTGTGGAACGCCGACCACGGCCGCGCGGAGGCGGCCTTCGACGAGTCCCTGGCCCGGCTAGGCCTCGACTACATCGACCTTTTCCTCATCCACTGGCCGGTGCCGCAGCAGGACAAGTACGTGCAGGCGTGGAAGGCGATCGAGAAGATCTACCGTGACGGGCGCGCCAAGGCCATCGGCACCTCCAACTTCAGCATCGCCCACCTCACCCGGCTCATGAACGAGACCGACCTCGTGCCCTCCATCAACCAGATCGAGCTGCACCCGTACCTCCAGCAGCGCGAGCTGCGCGCCTTCCACGAGGCCAACGGCATCCTCACCGAGGCGTGGAGCCCGCTCGGCCAGGGCCAGGGCCTGCTGAACGACCCCGCGCTGGCCAAGCTGTCGGACAAGTGCGGCAAGACGCCCGCGCAGATCGTGCTCCGCTGGCACCTGCAGCTGGGCCACGTCGCGATCCCCAAGTCGGTCACCCCGGCGCGCATCGCCGAGAACATCGGCGTCTTCGACTTCATCCTCGACGCCGAGGACATGGCCGCCATCGGCGCGATGAACAGGGGCCAGCGGATCGGACCCGACCCCGACACGTTCAACATGACCTGACTCGTCTACGATCTCCCGCGTGCGGGATTTTGCGTGGGGCATAGCGGCGACAGGGAATATCGCGCGGACCGTCGGGGCGGCCATCGCGGCCGAACCGGGCATGCGGGTGGCCGCCGTCGGATCGAGGAACCTGGGGCGGGCGCAGGCGCTGGCCGCCACGCTGGGGGCGGAGTCCGCGTACGACTCCTATGAGCGGCTCGCCGCCGACCCGGCCGTGGACGCGATCTACGTGGCGACGCCGCACGCCCAGCACCTGGAGGTGGCCGAGGTCGCCATCGCCGCGGGCAAGGCCGTGCTGTGCGAGAAGCCGCTGGCCGCCACCGTGGACGACGCGGAGAAGATGGTACGCCTGGCGCGCGAGGCGGGCGTGTTCCTGATGGAAGCGATGTGGATGCGGTTCAACCCGCTCGTCCAGAAGATCGCGGCCGACGAGCGCTTCGGCGACCTCCGCTCGGTGCACGCCTCCTTCGGCTTCGCCAAGCCCTACGACCCGGAGCACCGGCTGTGGGCGCCGGAGCTCGGCGGCGGGGCGCTCCTGGACCTCGGGATCTACCCGTTCGGGCTGGCCCAGCTGCTCCTCGGCATGCCCTCCGACCTGCGGATCACCGGCACTCTGGCGCCCAACGGCGTCGATGCGGAGGCCGGCGGCGTGCTGCTCTACCCCGGTGGCAGGAAGGCTCTCGTGGAGACTTCGTTGCTCGGGAATTACCCGAACCATGCCAGTGTTGTAGGAACTCAGATGCGGGCGGACCTCCAGGCACCGTTCTGGGCTACGCCGCGGATTTTGCTCTCCGGGCCCTCCATGGAGCCGGAGGAGTACATCCTCGATCCGGCCGACAACGGGTACGCCGGGGAGCTCCGCGAGGTCCGGGCCGCGACGGCCGAAGGCAGGACCGAAAGTTCGATCATGCCGCTCGACGAATCCCTTGCCATGATGGGGCTTCTGGCCGAGGCTCGCAGGCAGGTCGCCTAGCTGGGCCTTTATCGATTTGTAACGCTCTTGCCTTTTGCATTACGTTTGAGGCATTCTTGAGACATACGTCCGGTTTGTCCGGACTTGTCCGACCATCGCACGACACATCACAGGAACGTCCTGTGACCGCTGAATCCGCCCTCGGGCGGAACCGGGGACCCAGTCCTTTGGGGTGAATCGGCACTTCGGTGCCGTAGGGCAGCTTCCACGTCCGAACCCGTCAGCTAACCCGGTAAGCGGCATGGAAGCAAGGAGTAAACCCCCTCGATGGCCAACATCCGTCTTACCTCTGCTGCGAAGACCAACATCGCCCGCGTCCTTCTCGGCGCCACCATCCTCGGAACCGCGTTCGGCGCCCACATGACCAGCGCCACCGCAGCAGACAAGCAGCCGATCGGCACCGTCGCCAGCACCGCCACCGTCGCCGACCACGTCGAGCGCTCGCGCGAGGCCAAGGTCGGCGTCACCGCCGGCCAGGTCCTGGCGCTCGCCAAGTCCCAGGTCGGCATCACCGAGAACGCGGCCGGCGGCGGCACCAAGTTCCAGCGCTGGTACGCCAACTCGCAGCGCGCCGCGGAGACCATCGCCCGTGACGGCGGCAGCCGCACCGACTACCTGAACGCCGCCTGGTGCGCGATGTTCGTCTCCTGGGTCGGCGACCAGACCGGCGCCCGCTCGCAGATCGGCTGGGACGCCTGGACCGTCGCCCACGCCAAGTGGTTCCAGGCCAACCACCGCTTCGGCACCGAGGCCAAGCCCGGCGCCATCGTGTACTTCTCGTGGAGCGGCAGCAAGAACCTCGACGACATCCAGCACGTCGGGTTCGTCGAGAAGGACAACGGCGACGGCACCATCTCGACCGTCGAGGGCAACACCGGCAACGGCAAGGTCGAGGAGCGCGTCCGTCCCAAGTCCCAGGTCGTCGGCTACGGCTACCCCCAGTACCGCTCCTGACCGGACCGTCCCCCTCCAGGCTGGACTCCCCCAGGCACCTCCTGGCCGGCCTTCCCCAGCGCCAAACGAGCGCGCGTCCCGCAACGGGACGCGCGCTCGTCGCGTTTCCCGCAGGTGCGGCGGGGTGCCGAGCGGAACCCGGCGGCCGGTGCCGTGCGGCCGTCGCGTTTCACCCCCGCGAGTGCGGCGGCCCGCCACCGGGGAAGACCCGAGGCGAACCGCCCGCGACCTCGCCAAGGAGCCGCCGACCATGCCAGCCGCGCGCAGACGCCCCGGAAGGCTGGTCCGGAGTGGGCTGCGACGGGTCGCCGACGGGCTCTTCCCGCGCGGCGCCAACCCGCACGGCGTCCTGCCCGCCCTGCTGATCCTCCTGGCCTGCGTCACCGGCCTCGTGGACGCCGTCAGCTTCCTCGGCCTGGGCCGCGTCTTCGTCGCCAACATGACCGGCAACATCGTCTTCCTCAGCTTCGCCCTGGCCGGGGAGGCCCAGATGTCCAAATGGCCCTCCCCGGCGGCCCTCGTCGCCTTCGGAGCCGGCGCCTGGAGCGCCGGCCGGGTGATCAGGCACACCGCGAACGCGCGACGGGCGTTCGCCGCCGCCACCGCCGTACACGCGCTCCTCGTCGCCGCCGCCCTCGCCGTCGCCCTCACGGCCGGGCACCGCACGGCCTGGGCCCAGGCGGCCCTCATCGTGCTGCTCGCCTACGGCATGGGCCTGCAGAACGCGTCCGTACGAGCGCTCGGCGTACCCGACCTGGTCACCAACGTCCTCACCACGACCCTCACGGGCCTGGCCGCCGACACGCCGGGCCGGGCCGCCCTGCGTCGATCCGCCTCCATTGCCGCGATGTTCCTCGGCGCCCTGGCCGGCGCCACCCTCCACCTCACTACCGGCCCCGCACCCGCGCTGGCGATCGCGCTGACCCTGCTCACCACCGTCGCCCTCGTCGCCCGCAGTGGTCTCAGCCGAGAAAGAACTCCGCCAGCGCCCGGGTGACCCCGGCCGGATCGTGCTCCATCGGGATGTGCCCCGCCCCGGGAACGCGCACCAGCGTCGTGTTCGGCACCTCGGCGGCGAAGCGCTCGGCGTACCGGACCTCCTGGAACGTGTCGTCCTCCCCCCACACCAGCAGCTTCGGCGTCCCATCGGCCTTGAGTGCGGGCACCAGGTCCAGCGTGTAACGGCTGTCGGCCGCGCCCGCCAGCGCCATCCACGACCGGTCCACCCGCGCGTCGTTCCACGGATCAAGGTAATCGGCCAGCTCCGCCTCGGTGGCCGGCCGGGCGAGCGCGGTGGTGACCGCCTTGCGGGGGCGGCCAGCAGTTCCTCCACGGTCGTGGCCGCCACCACGGCCGGATCCCGGTAACGGGCCACGCCGGGAACCGGCCAGGAGTCGTATGTGACCGAGTTGACCAGCGCCAGCCGCCGCACCTCTGGCTGCCCCTCCACCAGCAGGTGCTGGGCGACCGCACCGCCGATGTCGTGCCCCGCCACCGAGAGCCGCTCCCCCGCGCCGACCGCGGCCGCGAACCGGGCCACCCACGCCGCCAGCGCCGGAACCGCCGCCGTCGAGCACACCGGCATGCCCCAGCCCGCGGTCAGCCGCGCCATCGCCGCCCTCGAACGCGAGCTCGGCGCCGCCCTGTTCGTCCGCCACCGCGACGGCATCGCCCTCACCGAGGCCGGCCGGCGAGCCCTCGCCCGCGCCCGCGCCCGCCTGCGCCACTTCGACCTCATCCGCGCCGACGTGGCCGCCGCCAGCGGCCAGATCACCGGCGAACTCCGCCTGGCCAGCCTCCCCAGCGCCACCGGCACGCTCGTCGCCAAGCTGCTGCGCGCGTTCACCGACCGCTACCCGCAGGTCCGCGTACGCCTCTTCGAGGGCATGGACGACGACATCCGCGAATGGCTGCACCGCGGCGCCGCCGAGGTCGGCGTCGTCACCCTCCCCGCGCCCGGCCTGCGCACCGTCCACCTGAGCACCCACGACATGGTCGCCGCGCTGCCCGCCGACCACTCCCTGGCCGCCCGCCCGGCCGTCACTCTCGCCGATCTGGAGGGCAGGCCGTTCATCCTGACCACCGCCGGCTGCCGTCCCCTCATCATGGGTGCGGCGCTGACGGCCCAGGTACGGCTCGACGTCGCCTTCGAGGCCAGCGGGCCCGCCGCCATCCTGGAGATGGTGGCCGCGGGGCTGGGCGTCAGCATCGTCCCGGCCCTCGGCCTCCCCGCCGACCTGGGCACCGTCGTCACCCGGCCCCTGGAGCCGACGATGACCCGTTCGCTGGCCCTGGCCGTTCCGTCGGCGGACGACTGCGCCCCGACCACACGCGCCTTTCTCGACCAGCTCGACGCCTTTACATTGTAGATCAGCGTGTACGTCGTCTACTTCTGATACGTTGTACACCAACTCGTCGGGAGGAGGGTGATCCATGGCTGCCCCGCGCAAGCCCAATGACAGGCCCCCGCTGTGGGCCCGCCTCGAGCGCCCGGCGCCCGCCCCACGCCAGACCCTGTCCCCGCACCGCATCGCCACCACCGCCGTGGGCGTCGCGGACGCGGAGGGCCTCGACGCCATCACCATGCGGCGGCTGGCCACCGAGCTGGGCGTCGCCCCGATGGCCGCGTACCGGTACGTGTCGGGCAAGGACGAGCTGCTGGAGCTGATGGCCGACCACGTCTACGGCGAGCTGGAGCTGCCCGGCGAGACGGCGGGATGGCGGGAGACGCTGCGGGAGATCGCCGTCAGGACGCGCGAGCTGGTGCTGAAGCACCTCTGGCTCGCCCAGCTCCCGCCGAGCGCGATGCTCGCCGTCACCCCCAACCGCCTGGCGGTGGCGGAACGCTCGCTGCGCGCCGTCGACGGCCTTGACCTGGACGCCGACACCAAGATGACCGTCGTCAACACCGTCGGCTCCTACACGCAGGGAGTCACCGGCGCCGAGATCGCGATGCGCCGGCTCATGGCGGGTCAGGGCTGGTCCAGCGAGCAGCAGGTCTACCTCAGCATGGCCCCGCAGCTCACGTACCTCCTCGACACCGGCCGCTACCCCGGCTTCCGGCAGTACATCCACGAGGGCAGGCACAAGGACCGGCCGGGCTGGCAGTTCGAGACCGGGCTCGAGTACGTTCTGGACGGCATCGCGGCCCGGCTGTTCGCGAAGTGAATCTCTCGCGTACGTGTCGATCCCGCCTGTCGCCGTTCGACGCGTTCGACGAGAGCTCGAACCGGACGAAAGAGAGACATCACCCATGAAATTCATGATCGTCGGCAAGGCCAACGCGGAGACCGAGGCCGGGGCGCTGCCCAGCCAGGAGGTCGTGGACGACATGCACGCCTACAACGAGGCGCTGACCAAGGCGGGCGTGCTGCTCGCGGCCGAAGGGCTCTACCCGAGCTCGCAGGGGGCCCAGATCGCGTACAGCGGCGGCAAGGCGACCGTGATCGACGGCCCCTTCGCCGAGGCCAAGGAGCTCATCGCCGGCTTCTGGCTGATCCAGGTCAAGTCCCGGGAAGAGGCGATCGAATGGGCGATGCGCGTGCCGGTGCCGCCGGGGTACGACGGGATCGGGCTGGACGTGTGGCGGGTGTTCGACGCTTCGGACGTACCGGACGATTCGCTGCCCGCGGACGAGCGGGACCGCGAACAAGCGCTACGCGACCGCCTCGGCGTCGACACGCCCAACCCCTGACCCACGCGCCCGCCCCGACCCTGACCGCTCCCTGGGACACATGACGGGACGCGCGCCGCCCGGGTTGCCATCGGCGCCTTCGGGCTGCTCTCATGGGCCGGTGATGGCTTCCGACACCGACGACCAGGCCCGAACCCAGGCCGTCCCCCGCCGGGGGACGGAGACCCATCGGGCCATCGAGGCGGTGTGGCGGATCGAGGCGGCCCGGCTCATCGCCGGGCTCGCCGGGCTGGTGCGCGACGTCGGCCTGGCCGAGGAGCTGGCCCAGGACGCGCTGGTCGCCGCCCTGGAGCAGTGGCCGGAGTCCGGCGTGCCCCGCAACCCCGGCGCCTGGCTGATGACGGTGTCCAAGCGCCGCGCCATCGACCTGATCCGCAGGAACGAACGCCTCGAACGTAACCTGATCGAGCTCGGCCACCGGCTCGACACGGACGAGGACCTGCCCGAGGTGGACGAGATCGAGGACGACCTCCTGCGGCTGGTGTTCACGGCGTGCCACCCGGCGCTCTCCGTGGAGGCCCGGGTGGCCCTCACGCTCCGCGTGCTCGGCGGCCTGACCACCGACGAGATCGCCCGGGCGTTCCTCGTCCCGGAGTCCACGGTGGCGCAGCGGATCGTCCGCGCCAAGCGAACCCTGGCCGACAGGAAGATCCCCTTCGAGGTCCCCCAGGCCACCGAGCTGGCGGCACGCCTGGAATCGGTCCTGGAGGTCATCTACCTGATCTTCAACGAGGGCTATTCGGCGACGGCCGGCGACGACTGGATGCGTCCCGCCCTGTGCGAGGACGCGCTCCGGCTGGGCCGGGTCCTGGCCGGCCTGATGCCCAAGGAGCCGGAGGTGCACGGCCTGGTCGCCCTCATGGAGATCCAGGCCTCCAGATCGGCGGCCCGCGTGAGCCCGTCCGGCGAGCCCATCCTCCTCCTCGACCAGAACCGCGCCCGCTGGGACCGCCTCCTCATCCACCGCGGCCTCACCGCCCTGGACCAGGCCGAGAAGCTGGGGGACGGCACGCTCGGCCCGTACACCCTCCAGGCCGCCATCGCCGCCTGCCACGCGCGCGCTCTCAACCCGGAGGACACCGACTGGGTACGCATCGCGAGCCTGTACGAGGCGCTGGCCAAGCTGTCCCGCTCCCCCATCGTCGAGCTCAACCGGGCCGTCGCCCTCTCCATGGCCTACGGCCCCGCGGTCGGCCTCCAGCTCCTCGACCAGATCGCCGACGAGCCGTCCCTCAAGGACTACCACCTGCTGCCGAGCGTACGAGGAGACCTGCTCTTCAAGCTGGGCCGGAGGGAAGAGGCCCGGACCGAGTTCGAGAGAGCGGCGGACATGACCCGCAACGCCCGCGAACGCACCCTCCTCCGGGAACGCGCCACCGCCTGCCGCACATGAGCCGTCCCGGCAGCCGCACCCGCCCGTTGCCGGCTTGAGCCGTTCGCGCGCGACGCCCCGTTGCGGAGGGCCATGCCGTGCCGTCCCGGGAACCGCCGGAGGCGGCTCAAGCGGCTTACGCTTCCGGCCGGGGTTCTCACTGGTGGCGTGACCGGGAGAAAGCGTGGTGGGTGCGGGTGACATGCCCTTGATGCGACACAAAAGATGTCTCTTGAGGTGGGAGCGCTCCCAAGCCGCCCTTTGCGAGGTATAACGCGAAAAATCCGGTTCTAGAGTGACAAACCGCCTCATTGGTAACGGTTGCGTTTCGGTGGATTGACGTGCAGACCACGTAAGTGCACCCTTTGTGGGAGCGCTCCCAAAGACTCCCACCGCGGCGGAGCGCGAGCCGCGGTGCACTCCCCCAACATTCACCCGAGAAGGGGTCCACCCATGATGATCAGCAAGCGTCGCGGCGGTCTCGCCGCGGCCTCTGCTCTGGCCGTGGCGGCGCTGACCGTCGCGTCCTGCAGCTCCGGCGGCGGCACCGCCACGGGGTCCAGCAGCGCTCCCGCCTCCTCCGCGGCGGCTGAGCCGGTCACCATCCGCGTTCAGACCTTTGGCGGCGGCACCAACTTCGGCTACAAGAACGCCATCACGAAGTGGAACGCCGAGCACAAGGACATCCAGATCAAGGAAGAGCACCTGACCGACCAGTTCGAGCAGCAGTACTGGCCGCAGATGATCCAGTGGTTGCAGGCCGGCAACGGCGCGGGCGACGTGGTCGGCATCGACGAGGGCGGCATGGGCCTGGCCAAGGCGCACCCCGAATGGTGGGCCGACCTCAAGGAGTACGGCCTGGAGTCCCGCAAGGCGGACTTCCCGGCGTGGAAGTGGGAGAACGGCGTCACGGCCGACGGCAAGCTGTTCGGCCTGGGCACCGACATCGGCGGCATGAGCCTCTGCTACCGCACGGACCTGTTCAAGAAGGCCGGGCTGCCGACCGAGCGTGACAAGGTCAGCGCGCTCTGGCCGACCTGGGATGAGTTCATGAACGTCGCCAAGACGTTCCAGTCGAAGGTCAAGGGCACCAAGTTCGCCGACGGCACGAACACGCTCTACCAGGTCGTCCTCTACCAGGAGGCGGCCAAGAACGGCAACGTGACGTACTTCGACAAGGACAACAACCTCATCGTCGACAAGAACCCGGCGGTGAAGGCGGGCTTCGACTTCGCCACGAAGATGAGCCAGCAGGGCCTGACGGCCAAGCTGCGCAACTTCACCGACGAGTGGGCGGCGGGCACCCAGAAGGGCGCGTTCGCCACGGTCGGCTGCCCGTCCTGGATGCTCGGCGTGGTCAGCGGCAACGCCGGCGACGGCGGCAAGGGCAAGTGGGACGTGGCCAGCGTGCCGGGCGGCGGCGGCAACTGGGGCGGCTCCTGGCTGGCCGTGCCCAAGCAGTCGAAGCACCCGAAGGAAGCCGCGATGGTCGCCGACTTCCTGACCAACGCGCAGACCGAGGCGAGCATCTTCACGGACTTCGGCAACATGCCGAGCAACACCAAGGCCCAGCAGGACCCGGCCGTGCAGGGCGCCAAGAACGAGTTCTTCAACGACGCCCCCATCGGTGAGATCTTCGCCAAGTCCGCGTCGAGCCTGCAGCCGGTCTTCCTCGGCGTGAAGCACGCCCAGGTCAAGAACGCCATCGAGTCCGTCATCCAGGGCATGGACGACGGCTCCGTCCCGTACGACAAGGCCTGGCAGCAGCTGGTCGACGACGCGGTGAAGGCCGCGGGCTAGTCTCCCCGCCCGGCCCGCGAGCAGCGGGCCGGGCTTGTTGCCGCCGAAAGGTCTGCTATGAGCCTCGACACCCTTCCGCGGGCGGCGCGGAACAACCATCGCCGCGCCCGTCCGCCCGGCCGCCGCTGGCGTTCACGATTCGACGTCAAAGCGATGCCGTACGCCCTGGTGTCCCCTTATTTCCTGCTGTTCGCCGCCTTCGGGCTGTTCCCGTTGGCCTTCACCCTGTACTACTCGCTCTACGACTACGACCTGGCCGGGACCGTGGAGTGGACCGGGCTGGGCAACTACACCGCCCTGCTCGGGGACGAGGACTTCTGGAACGCCGTGGTCAACACGGTGGGCATGTTCGTCCTCGCCACCGTCCCCCAGATGATCCTCGCGCTGCTCCTGGCCAACGCGCTGAACAAGCGCCTGAAGCTCCGCCTGGCCATCCGCATGAGCGTGCTGCTGCCGCTGGTCACGTCGGTGGTCGCGGTCGCGGTGGTGTTCACGCAGCTGTACGCCCGCGACTGGGGCCTGGTCAACTGGATCCTGAGCGGGTTCGGCGTGGACAACACGAACTGGCGGGCCGAGCGCATCCCGTCGTGGATCGCCATCGCCACCATGGTCGACTGGCGCTGGACCGGCTACAACGCGATCATCTTCCTGGCCGGCATGCAGACGATCCCCCGCGACCTGTACGAGGCCGCCGCGATCGACGGCGCGTCGCGGCGCAGGCAGTTCTGGCAGATCACGCTGCCGATGCTGCGCCCGACGATGATCTTCGTGGTGCTCAACTCCACGATCGGCGGCCTGACGCTGTTCTCCGAGCCGACCACGTTCTACAACGGCAATGTCGACGGCGGCTCGCAGGGACAGTTCCAGACGGTGGCCATGTTCATTGTCAAGCAGGGCTTCCGCGAGTTCGACTACGGCTACGCCGCGGCGGCCGCCTGGCTGCTGTTCCTGCTCATCCTCATTGGAGCGGCGATCAACTTCCTGTTCGTGCGCAGGATCGGGGGCACGCGATGAACAACTTCTCCCCGACCCTCGCCACCCGGCTCATGCTGGCCCTGGCCGTCCTGCTGTCGGCGTTCCCGCTGTACTGGATGCTCGTCATCGCCTCCCGTACGAACGCCGACGCCGTCGCGATGCCGCCGCCGTTCCTGCCGGGCGGGAACCTGGGCGAGAACATCGTCGCGGTGCTCAACAACGAGGACGCCAAGTTCCTGCTGGGCCTGACGAACTCGTTCATCGTGTCGAGCATCGTCACCGTGTCCGTGGTGATCATCTCCACGCTGGCCGGCTTCGCCTTCGCGAACCTGAGCTTCAAGGGCAGGAACCTGCTGCTGGTGCTCGTGCTGCTGACGATGGCGGTGCCGTTGCAGCAGATGGGCGTGGTGCCCCTCTACCGGCTCATGGTGAGCCTGGAGTGGACCGGCACGCTCAAGGCGGTCATCCTCCCGTACCTGCTCAACGGGTTCGGCGTGTTCCTGATGACGCAGTACACTCGCCAGGCCGTGCCGATGGAGCTGGTCGAGGCCGCCCGGGTGGACGGCGCCGCCACGCTGCGGATCTGGTGGAACGTCGTCCTGCCCGCCGTACGTCCGGGCATGGCGGTGCTCGGCATCAACACGTTCATGCTCATGTGGAACGACTTCATGTGGCCGCTGATCGTGCTGACCCCGGACAACCCGACCGTGCAGATCGCGATCACCTCGCTCAACGCCAGGTTCTCCACGAACTACACGTTGATCTTCGCGGGAACGGCGTTGTCCATCATTCCGCTCATCGCAGTATTCGTCGCATTCGGCCGCCAGATCGTCGGCGGCCTCATGGAAGGTGCGGTCAAGGCGTGACGACACAAGAGGAACAGACGCGTGCCGGGCTGCGCTTCCCTGCGGGCTTCACGTGGGGCGCGGCGACCTCGGCGTACCAGATCGAGGGCGCGGTCGACGAGGACGGGCGCGGCGTCTCCATCTGGGACACCTTCACCAAGACGCCGGGCCGGATTCTCAACGGCCACAACGCGGACGTGGCCATCGACCACTACCACCGATACCGGGAAGACGTCGGGATCATGGCGGAGCTGGGCCTGTCGGCCTACCGCTTCTCGGTCTCCTGGCCCCGCATCCAGCCCACCGGCTCCGGCCGGACCAACCAGAAGGGCCTGGACTTCTACAAGCGGCTGGCCGACGAGCTCCGCCGGCACTCCATCGACCCCTGGCTCACCCTCTACCACTGGGACCTGCCCCAGGAGCTGGAGGACAAGGGCGGCTGGCCCAACCGCGACACGGCCTACCGCTTCGCCGACTACGCCGCGGCCGTGCACGAGGCGCTGAAGGACCACATCCACACCTTCAGCACCGTCAACGAGCCATGGTGCGCCGCGTTCCTCGGCTACGCCTCGGGGGAGCACGCCCCCGGCAGGCGGGAGCCGGAGAACGCGATCAGGGGCGCGCACCACCTCAACCTGGCGCACGGGCTGGCCGTCCAGGCGATGGACGCCCGGCGCGTCGGCGGCTGCGTCAACCTGTACGCGGTCACCCCCGCCACCGACAGCGCGGAGGACCTGGAGGCCGCCCGGCGCATCGACGGGCTGCAGAACAGGTTCTTCCTGGACGCGCTGCTCACCGGCCGCTATCCGGAGGACGTGCTGGCCGACCTGCCGCTCGAGATCGACTTCATCGAGCCCGGCGACATGAAGACCATCAACGCACCCATCGACCTGCTGCTCGTCAACTACTACAGCCGCTTCACGGTCTCGGGAGCACCAGGCGGCAGGCAGTCGGCGGCGGCGGCCCCCACCGACTCGGCCTCGCCGTGGGTGGGCAGCGAGCACGTGTCGTTCGTCAGCGCCGGCTACCCGGTCACCGCGATGGGCTGGGAGATCGACGAGAGCGGCCTGGTGGAGGTGCTCACGAGGATCGCGCGGGAGTACCCGCCGATCCCCATGGTGGTCTCCGAGAACGGCGCCGCCTTCGAGGACGTGCTCGAGGACGGCCGGATCCACGACCGGGAGCGGCAGGCGTACGTGGAGGCGCACCTCGGCGCCTGCAAGGCGGCCATCGAGGCCGGCGTGCCCCTGGAGGGCTATTTCGCCTGGTCACTGATGGACAACTTCGAGTGGGCCTGGGGCTACGGCAAGCGGTTCGGCCTGGTGCGCGTGGACTTCGAGACGCAGGAACGGCTGATCAAGGACAGCGCGCTCTGGTACTCGGAGATCATCCGGCAGAATAGGCGCCATGAACCGACCGACTCTTGAGGCAGTCGCGGCTCGGGCCGGGGTGGGCCGGGGCACGGTGTCTAGAGTCATCAACGGCTCGCCGAACGTCAGCGCCAAGGCCCGCGAGGCCGTGGAGCTGGCCATCCGCGAGCTGGGCTACGTGCCCAACCGTGCGGCGCGCGCCCTGGTGACGCGCCGCACCGACGCGGTGGCCCTGGTGGTGTCCGAGTCGCAGCTGCGGGTGTTCGACGACCCGTTCTTCGCGGGCACCATCCGCGGCATCGGCTCGGCGCTGTCGGAGACCGGGCTGCAGCTCATCCTGGCGATGGCCCGCACCCCCGAGGAGTACGACCGGCTGGAGCACTACCTGACGGGGCAGCACGTCGACGGCGTGCTGCTGCTGTCGCTGCACGGCGCCGACCCGCTGCCGGGGCGGCTCGAGGAGATGGGCGTGCCGACCGTGCTCGGCGGCCGGCCCGTCGGGCTCGACCCCTACAGCTACGTCGACATGGACAACCGGGCAGGGGCCCGGCAGGCGGTCAAACACCTGCTGGGCCTCGGCCGCACGCGCATCGCCACCATCGCCGGTCATCAGGACATGGGCGTGGGCGTCGACCGTCTGGCCGGCTATCGCGACGCGCTGTTGCCCGCCGGGCTGCCGGAGCTGGTGGTGTACGGCGACTTCTCGGAGGAGAGCGGCTCGGCGGCGATGACCCAGCTGCTGGCGAGCCATCCCGATCTCGACGCGGTCTTCGCCGCGTCCGACCCGATGGCCCTGGGCGCGATGCGCGTGCTCAAGGCGGCGGGGCGGGCGATCCCGGAGGACGTGGCGGTGATCGGGTTCGACGACTCCAAGGCCGCGCTGCACGCCGACCCGCCGCTGACCACCGTCCACCAGCCGACCGAGCAGATGGGCCGGCAGATGGCGCAGCTGCTGGTGGCCCGGATCAACGGCGAGGAGCTGCGCCAGCCGGTCGTGATCCTCGACACCCACCTGGTACGCCGGCAGTCAGCGTGAAAGGCTCCCGTGGACAGTAGAACCAAGCGCCGCTTATCCGACGCCGAGCTCGACGCCCTGCTCCGCCGCGCGCTGGGCACGGGCGTCGTGGCCGTCACCGAGCTGACCGACGGCTACGCCAACGCCGTCTGGCGGCTCAAGCTGGACGACGGACGCGAGGTGGTGCTCAAGCTGTCCCCGCCGCCCGACCTCGACCAGCTCAGCTACGAGCGCAACCTGCTGCGCATGGAGGCCGCCGCGTACGAGCTGGCGGCGCAGGCGGGCGTGCCGGTGGCGACGCTGCTGCGCGCCGGGTTCGACGACCCGGTGCTGGGCGGCGACTACCTGCTGCTCGACGCGCTCGACGGGGTCTCGTGGAACGACGTCAAGCCGGAGGGCGAGGAGGCGCTGCGCCGGGAGCTGGGCCGCCACCTGGCCAGGTTCAACGCGGTGAGCGGCGAGGTCTTCGGCTACCCGCACGCCGGGATCGTCGGCGCCACCTGGCGGCAGGCGTTCCTGGCGATGGTGGGGGCGCTGGTCGGCGACACCGAGCGCTACCCGACGCCGCTGCCGCGCTCCCCCGGGGAGATCATGGCGCTGATCGAGGCGGCGTCGCCGGTGCTCGACGAGGTGACGACGCCGCGGCTGGTGCACTTCGACGTCTGGCCGGGCAACGTCTTCCTCGACGTCAGCGGCCCGCCCCGGATCCAGGCCATCATCGACCACGAACGGGCCTTCTGGGGCGACCCGCTCGCCGAGTTCGTCACGCCGACGATCTTCGGCGAGCTGGCTGAGGACGACCCGCTGCTGGCGGGCTACCGCGAGGTGACGCCGCTGGAGCTCACCCCGGCGGCGCGCACCCGCATCGACCTCTACCGCGCCTACCTCTACCTGATCCTGCTGGTGGAGAACGGACCCCGGCAGTATCCGGAGGAGGAGTACGCCAGGCTCCGCGAGGCCTCGTTCGGCTCACTTACCGCGGTGCTCGACCGCCTCGTAAGCGCCTCCCCTGGCGGCCGCGGCTAGCCGGACGCACGAACGCGCGCCCTTGTTGGGCACGCCGAGGTCGACGGGTTTGTCACCCGTGCACAGCAGCGCGCCGCTGATCGTGCTGCCCGACAGGATCGGCGCCGTGTTGCCGGCCAGCAGGACGGCGCCGCGCAGGTCGGCGCCCACGATGGTCAGCGCCTTGGCGCCGCTGACGTTGAGCGCGCCGGTGAGGGAGGCCTTGAGCAGGTGCACGGCGGCGGGCTGCGCCGCGGTCAGCGTGCCGGCGATCCGGCCGCCCTTGACCACGAGCGAGGCTCCGGGCTTCACCGTGATGGGCCCGCTGATCTGGGCGCCGTCGAGGCAGGTGACGCCGTCGGCGGCGACGAGGGCGCCCTGGTAGACGCCGGTGACCGTGCGGGTGCAGGCGGGCGGCGGGGCGATCGTGGTGACGGTGAAGCTCTTCGGCGTGCCCTGGTTGCCCGCGGCGTCGATCGAGCGGTATTCGATCGTGTGCCTGCCGCGCGGCAGCTTCCCGTACACGAGGGAGTCGATGACCGTGCCCTCCTCGCTGAACGTCCACGGCAGCTCCGACGAGGTGGGCCAGCCGAAGTAGTTGAACCAGCCGTCCCCGTCCACCCGGGACTCCGAGACCACGTAGCCGCCGCGGTCGTCCTCGCCCGCCAGCCGCATGGAGAAGGGGCCGTTGTAGACGTAGGCGTCGCCGACCGCGGCGAGCGGCTCGGACAGCTCGTAGCGGGTGGCGGGCAGGCTCGCGTCGACCTGCCAGTTGAGGGTCTGGCCACCGAGGGCGGCGACGAGGGTGTGCGTGCCCGGTTGCAGGTTCAGCCTGCCCAGGTCGAGGTCGGTGCCGGTGCCCGCCGGGCGGCCGTCCACGGTCCACGTCACCTCGGGCACGGTCGCGGCCGGATGGGTGGTCTCCACGTACACGACGTCGGCGCGGCCCAGCGGCCGGTCGGTGGGGGTGGCGGAGACGAACGCGGCCTCGGCGCCGTCCGGCGGGGTGGTCAGCGACGTGTCCACCGTCCAGGTGCGGGACTTGGTGATGGCCGCCCTGATCGCCGGGTCCCTGACGAACTCGGTCGGGTCCGAGACGGTGGCCGTCACGGTGTGCGTGCCCGGGGTGAGGCCGAGGGTGCGCAGGTCGAGGGCGTCCTCGTGGCTCGCGTGGTCCTTGCCGTCCACGTTCCAGGTGGTCGTCAGCGAATGGCCGACGGGGCGCATCGGCTCGACCCACAGCACCCGGTCGGCGCCGACGGGCTGCTGGTTGGGCGTGGCGTCCTGGATGACCATGGTCTTGGCGGTGATGCGCTGGACCATGACCTCGCGGCTGACCTGGTCGTAGGCGTAGCCGAGGGTCTTCATCATCGAGTGCCGGCTGGGCCGCCAGACGCCGGTCGTGTAGTACAGGCCGCCCTCGTAGCGGCCGATGGGGCCGCCCGACTCGCTGGGCTCGCCCAGCCAGCGCCACCACTTCTTCTGCTGGTCCTTCATCTGCTGCTCGGTCAGCAGGGTGTGGTGAGGGCTGGACGGCTCGGCTCCGGGGTAGGCGCCGCCGGGGACGCCGCGCTGGTAGTAGTCGTACTCGTCCTGGAGGCCGCCCAGGGAGTGGCCCAGCTCGTGCGGGCTGATCAGGGCGGACATGCTGTTGCTGCCCGAGGCGGTGGCGTACGAGCCGCCGGCGCCGCCGTACGTGCCGCTGTTGCCGAGCGCGAGGATCTGCCGGTTGCCGGAGGAGGTGCCGGTGACCAGGTCGGCGTAGCGGGTGGCGGCGGTGTTGTCCATGGTGATCAGCCGCTGGACGCTGCCGGGGTTGCAGCGGCCCCAGAAGCCCATGCCGAGCGGGGTGACCTTCTTCGGCGAGTCCAGTCCGGGGTCGCAGCTGATGCCCGACTCGCCGGAGACGATGTCCACGCGGTAGACGTTGATGTAGTTGCGATACGTCTTGAACGGCTCGATCGACCACATCACGTTGAGGTGCCGGTCCACGTCGGCCCGGAACTTGGCCTGTTCCGGCTCGGTGTAGCCGTCCCCCATGATGATCAGGTTGAATCGCCTGGCCGGGGAGCCCGTGACCTGGACGGGCACCACGCCGGCCGCGCCCGCCTCGGCGGCCGCCGCGGGCACGGGTAAGACGGGTAACAGTGCGGCGGCCAGCGCCAGGGCCGCGAAGATACGCATGCCCTGCACTATCTACGATCAAACGCGCGTGACCAAGTCCCTAACTGCGTGTCAGGCCTCGGGGAGCTCGGCCAGCAGGATCGGCTGGGTCGTGGGCCTGCCGGAACCGGCCGCCGGCTCGACCGTGAGCGCCACGCGGTCGTCCCCCCGCTCCGGCGTGATCAGCAGCGGTGCGGTCAGGCCGCTCTCGGCCCGGTCGAGCATCCCGGCGGGGCGGGGGCCGTCCGGGCCCATCAGCCACAGCTCGTAGCCCTTGGAGCGGGGCAGTTCGGCCAGGCCGGACGAGGCGAACACCATGCGTCCCCTGGCGCGGGAGATCACGACCGTGCCGGTGCCGCCGGAGGTGGCGGGCTGACGTACCGTCTCGGCGTCGGGCGCGGCCAGCACGGCGATCACCTCGTCGTTCCTGGCGGTCAGGTCGCTCAGGTCGCGGCGGGCGTCCACGGCGACGGCGCCGAGCGCGACCGCGGCCGCCGC
>NZ_JBSFTC010000221.1:0-19942 GCF_053590415.1 Nonomuraea sp. NPDC003201 | reverse complement strand
CGCCTCCGAGCTGACGGCACGGCCTCCCTCGTCCTGAAACGCCTGATCAACAGGCCGACGAGAGGTCAACTCACCATGCGTACCGTCCCCATCCCTGTGGACGTCAGCAAGCTCAGCATCACCTGCGTGAAGGCCCCGCGCCCTCGCGTGCTCAACAAGGACACCGGCGAGATCAAGACCGACAAGAACGGCAACACCGTCTACGAGGTCACCGTCTCCGTGGAAGACGAGTTCGGCCGGATCGAACTCGTGAAGATCGGCATCACCGGTGAGCCGCCCATCAAGGCCGGCGACGCCGTCAACGCGGTCGGCCTGCTCGGCTACGTCTGGGAGATCGCCGGACGCTGGGGCATCTCCTACCGGGCCACCGCCCTGCTCCCGCAGCAGGAGGCCACCGGTGTCTGACCAGCTCTACACGGTGCTCGGAGTCCTGGCCGCCATCGCGGCCGGGCTCTGGGCCTGGCGCCGCTGGCACTACCGCTCCTTCTGGCTCGTCATCGGCTTCCCGATCACGGCCATCAGCATCCGGGCGTCCTGGCGCAAGGTCGCCCTCGGCTGCAACCTGACCAAGAAGCGGCAGCGCTTCTGGTTCACCACCGTCCCCGGCCTGGTCGCCTCGACCGGCGTCGTCCGCGTCCGGCGCAAGTGGCAACGCATCGCCGTGGACACCAAGCCGTTCATGTGGCTACCGCTCCCGACCCGCTACGGCTGGCGCGTCACCCTGCACACCCTAGAAGGACAAATCCCGGCCGACTACGCCGACGTCGCCGAACGACTGGCGCACTCCTGGGGTGTGCATGCCGTGCGCGTCTCCTCCGACAAACCCGGCCGGGTCCGTCTGGCCGCCACCGTCCGTGACTCGCTGGTCAAGGTGGACGAACTCCCGCCGTCCACCGAACTGCTCAAGGTCACCGTGGGACGGCTGGAGACCGGTACGCCGTGGGTCATCGACTTCCGCACCGTGCCGCACTGGCTGAACGCAGGAGCGACGCAATCCGGCAAGTCCAACCTCGCCAACGCGCTCATCGTCGGCCTGGCCCCGCAACCGGTCGCCCTGGTCGGCTTCGACCTCAAGGGCGGCGTGGAGTTCACCCCGTACGCGCCGCGACTGTCCGCGCTGGCCACCACGCGAGCGGAGTGCGGTGGGCTACTGGATGACCTGGTGGCGCTCATGACGGACCGGATGGGCGTGTGCCGGATGGCCTCGGCCCGCAACATCTGGCAGCTCCCGCCCGGCATGCGTCCGGTGCCCGTCGTGGTCCTGGTCGACGAGTTGGCCGAGCTGTACCTGATGGCCGACAAGTCGGAGAAGGATGAGATCGCCAAGACCTCGACCGCGCTGTTGCGGGTGGCCCAGCTCGGGCGAGCGTTCGGGATCTACCTGTTCTGCTGCGGCCAACGGATCGGTTCCGACCTCGGCCCTGGTGTCACGGCCCTGCGCGCCCAGTGCTCGGGGCGGATCTGCCACCGGGTCAACGATCCGGAAACCGCCACCATGACGCTCGGCGACCTCGACCCGGCAGCGCTCGACTCCGCCCGCGCCATCGCCGCCGAGACACCCGGCGTCGCCATCGTCGCCTCACAAGACGGCCAGTGGTACCGCGCCCGCTCCTTCTACGTCAGCGAACAAGCGGCCGAAAACGCCGCCCACACCTACTCCGACCAGGCACCGACCTGGGCCGACGTGATGGCCGCTCAACCCGTGGAGACGCCCGACCAGCAGACGGCCTGAACCGACACCGAAAGGGGGTCGAGATGCGCCACGTCGCCGCCTGGCTGCTCAACACCGGTCCTGTCCTCGTTTTGGCCCTTATCGCAGGAGCAGGCTCCTTCACCCACATCCGCGACACCGCCAGCCAGCACGGCCAGACCGGCTGGATGTCCTGGGCCATCGCCATCTGCATCGACCTGACCTGCGTCATGGCCGCCCGGGAACGCCAACGCGACAAGAAGACCGGCCGAACCCGACGCGGCCTCGTCTCCTGGCCCGTCCTCGTCCTGACTGGAGGCATCATCCTGTCCCTGGCCGCCAACCTCGCCCAAGCCACACCGACCGCCTGGGGCTGGATCACCGCCGCCACCCCGGCCGGCGCCTTCCTCGTCGCCGTCTCCATGCTCGAACGCCGCGCCACCGCCACCCGTACCGACGCACTGCAGGTCGTCCCACACGCTGACCGTCCTGCCCTGACCCCGGCCTACGAAGTCGATCGCCAGCACAACGCTCCTGCGCCCGATCCGACCCTCGTGGACTACGCCCGCCGCATCGCCGACGAGCACCACGCCAAGCACGGCAGCCCGATCACCTCAGACCTCATCCGCACCCGCCTGGGCGTGTCCGACCAACTCGCTGCCGACCTACTTCACATCCTGCAGCCCGCCCATAACAAGTGAAAGGAACGCCCTCGATGTCCACCAGCCACTCACGGCCCGCGTTCGTCGCTGGACTCCGCGCCCTGGCCGACCTGCTCGAAGCTCGCCCCGAGATCCCCACGCCTTGGAGCACGACCGTGCATCACTTCGTGCCCGACGCCCAGGACGCGGAAATGCGCGCCGAGCTCAACCGCCTGGCCGCCCTGCTCGGCAGCCACATCGACGGGACGGACGGCCACTACACGACCACGCTGTTCTTCGGCCCGATCGAGTACCGCGCTGTGGCGATCCTGGCCGAGTCCCGCGCCCGCTACGCCGCCCACGACAGCTACCGCGGCTGCGTCACGCCCGACAGCCCGTACGAAGACCGATGACCATGGACGCCACGCTCGCCCACTACCGCTGCTGCACCTGCAACGGCACCGGAATCTCCGACGACCAAACCTGCGCCGACTGCGACGGCATCGGCATCGACAACCACGGCGCATAGCCGCAGGCGCCCCCCGCCTGGCCACACATCCGCCAAGATCCGCGCCAGGCCGGGGGCCATCCACACCAGAGTCACTGGATAGGACAGGACCCATCTTGCCCCACCTTGCTCACAGCCACGCCGTGGCTGGAATGATCCATCGGCTCAACCAACCCGACTACGACCGCTGGGCCAGCCAGATCAAGCGCACCGGCGGCTGCCGTCAGCCCATCCACCTACACGGCAAAGTCGAACACCACGACCAGGCCACCGGCCAACTCCTGCACCGCTACAGCACCACCACCGAACCCAACGGCGTCCTACGCGTCCCGTGCAAGACCCGCCGCGCCTCCCGCTGTCCGGCCTGCGCCGAGGTCTACCGCGCCGACACCTACCAACTCGTCCGCGCCGGCCTCGTCGGCGGCAAGGGCGTGCCCGAGACCGTCAGCAGCCACCCGTGCCTGTTCCTCACCCTCACAGCGCCATCCTTCGGGGCCGTCCACGTGCGGCGGGGGAAGGAAGGCAAAGTCCTGCCCTGCCACGCCCGCCGTGACGCCCAGACCTGCCCTCACGGCCGGGTGATGTCGTGCACCGAGCGGCACAGCGCTGACGATCCCCGTCTCGGAGAGCCGCTGTGTCCGGAGTGCTACGACTACGACGGCTCGGTCCTGTTCAACGCCATCAGCCCAGAACTGTGGCGGCGCTTCACGCTCGCCCTGCGCCGCCGCTTCGCCCGACTCAATGGCCTGACCGTCAAGGCCCTACACGAACACGTCAGCATCGCCTTCGCCAAGGTCGCCGAATACCAGCGCCGCGGCGTCGTCCACTTCCACGCCGTCATCCGCCTCGACGGCCCAGATGGCCCGAACTCACCGTCACCCGCCTGGGCCACAGTCGACGACCTGGCCCAGGCCGTCCAGCATGCAGCAGCAGCCGTGACAGCGGAGGCCAAGCCGCTCAGCCGCACCTTCCAGTGGGGCACACAGCTCGACGTCCGCCGCATCACCATGGACGGCAACCTCACCGAACAGGCGGTGGCCGCCTATATCGCCAAGTACGCCACCAAAGCCGCCGAATGCGTCGGCACCCTGGACCGCCGCGTCCAACCACTCGACGACCTTGACGCCCTGCCCATTCGCGACCATGCCCGCCGCCTAATCGCCGCCTGCATGCGCCTCGGCAACCACCCCGGACTGGCCGACCTCCGGCTTATCCACTGGGCCCACATGCTCGGCTTCCGCGGCCACTTCTCCACCAAGAGCCGCCGCTACTCCACCACCCTCGGCGAGCTCCGGGCAGCGAGAGAGCGCTTCGTTCTCACCGAAGAGGTCACTCATGGACGCCTGCCCCTGTTCGACGAGGACACCGTCCTCGTCATCGCCCACTGGCAGTACGCCGGACAGGGCCATTCGGCTGGCGACGCGCTCCTCGCCGCAGCCATTACCGGCACCACTTCGGGAGGCCATCTTTGACCCGACTCCTTCTCACCGTCCCCGAAGCCGCCGAAGCCCTGGCCATCTCGCGCAGCAAGCTGTACCAGCTGCTCGCCACAGGCGCAGTGACCTCACTCCGCATCGACGGTTCTCGCCGCATCGCCGTCACGGCGCTCAACGACTACATCACCCGCTTGACCTCGAAGGAGAACGCAGCATGACCAAGACTCTCGCGGCAGCCGCAGACGACCAGCCACGCAAGAAGAAGGCTCCGAAGCTCCGTGACGGCGTGATGAAGCGCGGCACCACCTGGTCGTACGTCATCCGCGTCAAGGATCCTGAGACCGGCGAGAGCAGGCCGCGCTGGGTGAGTGGCTTCGCCACTGAGGATGACGCCAAGGCCGCTCGCGACGAGGCCAGGGTGAGGGCGCGGCGCGGTGAGTACATCGATCGGAACGCCATCACGGTCGCCGAATATCTCGCCGAATGGATCGAGGGCCACGCCGTCGAGATCAAACCACACACGCTCAAGGGCTACCGCGACATGATCCGCCTCTACATCACGCCCCGGATCGGTACCGTCCGCCTGCAGGCCCTACGCCCGTCGGCAATCACGAAGTTCTACCGCGACCTGCTGACGAGCGGCGGCAAGAAGGGCGGCCCACTCGCAGCGAACACCGTCAAGCACGTTCACACAGTGCTCCGCAAGGCCCTCACGGACGCCGTACTCGTGGACGAGCTACTTCCCAACAACCCCGCCGAACGCGCCAAGCTCCCACGCACCCAGGCCACCGAGCCCGGCATGATCTGGACCCCAGCCCAGCTCCGCGCGTTCCTCATGACGGCTCACGAGCACCGCCTGTACGCCTTCTTCCACCTGGCCGCTTACACGGGCGCTCGTCGCGGCGAGTTGCTCAACCTCCGCTGGACAGATGTGGACCTGGACAAGCCCCAGATCCACATCACCGGCACAGCCGCAGTGATCGACCGTCAGCGGATCGAGGGCACCACCAAGAGCGGACGTTCCCGCGTAGTGTCCCTCGACCCCGGCACGGTCAAGGTCCTCAAGGCCCATCGAGCCCGCCAGGACGAGGAACGTCTCCGGCTCGGCGAGTCCTGGAAGGGCGGCGGCGCGTACGTCTTCACGACGGGCTGGGGAGATCCCCTCTTCCCGGACACGCCCAGCTCCTTGATGCCTAAGCTCATCGAGACCCACAACAAGCAGAATCCGAGAGCCCAACTCCCCCACGCCCGCCTGCACGACCTCCGCCACATCCACGCCACGACCTTGCTCCTGGCCGGCGTCCCGGTTCACGTCGTCGCGGCTCGCCTGGGGCACGCCGACCCGGCGATCACCCTGCGCGTCTATGCCCACGTCATCCACGAGCAAGCGGCGTCCGCCGCCGACGTCTTCGCCAAGGCCGTCAACGGCTGAAGACGAGAGCCACCGTGTTAGCAAGCCCGTTAGCAAGATCTCGACATTGTCCTGACAAACCAAGAAGCCCCTGACGGCGAATCGCCTGTTCAGGGGCTTCCTGTTGCAGAGCCGACGAGGGGAATCGAACCCCTGACCTTCTGTTTACAAGACAGATGCTCTGCCGATTGAGCTACGTCGGCGCGGCCTACCAGTGTAGACGCTAGAGGCGCCTGTGACGAGCGACTTCGTACAGCGCCACTCCGGCCGCCACTCCCGCGTTGAGCGACTCCGCGGCCGCCTGCATCGGGATCCGGGTCACCACGTCGCACTGCTCCCGGACCAACCGCGAAAGCCCCTTGCCCTCCGAGCCCACGACCACCACCAGCGGCTCGGTGAGCAGGTCGACATCACCGATGTCGGTCTCGCCGGCGCCGTCGAGGCCGATGACGAACAGGCCCGCTTCGCGGTATTCCCGCAGCGCCGCCGTCAAGTTGGCCGCGCGGGCCACGCGCATGGTGGCGAGGGTGCCCGCGGAGGTCTTCCAGGCCCCGCCCGTGACCCCGGCCGAGCGGCGGGAGGGGATGAGGAGGCCGTGGGCGCCGAAGGCGGTGGCCGAGCGGGCGATGGCGCCGAGGTTGCGCGGGTCGGTGACCGAGTCGAGGGCCACGATCAACGGGACCTCGGCGGCGTCCTGCGCGAGCTCCACGAGGTCGGACGGGTGCGCGTAGTCGTACGCCGGGATCTGGAGCGCGATGCCCTGGTGGACGACGCCCTCCGTCAGGCGGTCGAGCTTGTCGCGGGAGATCTCGAGCAGGGCGATGCCGCGTTCGGCCGCGATCCTGATGGAGTCGCGTACGCGATCGTCGTTGTCGACGCGTTGAGCGACGTAGAGGGCGCTGGACGGGACGCCCGCCTGCAGGGCCTCGAGTACGGGGTTGCGGCCGCCGATGTACTCGGGCGCGTCCTCGGAGCGCCGCTGCCGCGCCGGAGCGGGACGTCGGGCGCCGCCGCGATCCTCGCGGGCGATGCGCTCTGTGCGGGCCTTGTCCTTGTACCAATGCCGCATTTCGGCAGGCGGGGTCGCGCCCTTGCCCTCGAGCGACCGGCGGCCCTGCCCTCCGGCGCCTTTGGACGGGCCCTTCTTCTTCGCGGGCCTGCCCGAAGCCCTACCGCCTGCTGCCATGCCAATAAGGGTACTCGGGCCGCCGGGCGCCTTAGCCCACGCCGGGAATGGCGCGTTCCTCCGGGGCCGGGATGCGGAAGATTCCGTACAGAGCACCCAGCGCCGCCGGGTCGCCGGACGCCTCCGCGCGACGCTCCTTGACCGCCTCCGCGAACGTCGTACGCCCGGCCGCCATGTCCACCAGCACCTCGTCGTCGGTCTCGATGACGGCGTCGGGACGCTGCGCCGGACCGTGCTGGGTGTCGATCGTCCCGTCCTGGACCAGGGCATGGAAGACCTCGTCCCCCACCCGGAACTCGTACATCGCCCGCACCCCCCGCGCCGCCTCCGCGTCGAAGCAGGCCCTCAGCCCCAGAACCGCCCATCCGCCGTGGAACGCCTCGCCCTCCCGGCGGTCCCCCATGGCCCATTTCATGCCCCAGCGCGCCAGGGCGAGCACGGCGGGGGCGAGTTCGGCGCCTGCCTCCGTGAGCGTGTACGCGGGCGTGCGGGCGGGCGCGGGGAGCGTGACCTTCCGTACCAGTCCTTCACGTTCGAGATGTTTCAGGCGCGCGGCCAGCAGGCCCGTGCCGAGCCCGCGGAGGCTGTTTTGGAAGTCGGAGAAGCGCTTGGGGCCGGTCAGCAGGTCACGCACGATGAGCAGCGTCCAGCGCTCCCCTACGAGGTCGAGCGTCCGCGCTGTGGCGCAGAACTGGTTGTACGTCCGATCCACTTCATCAGCTTAATCTCGGGCTTCCCCTTTTCGAACCCTCGACTACGTCAACGAGTAGTTGGGTGAGTGGTTCCGGATGTTGGAGCATCACGTCGTGCGGGCCCTCGATCGCGAGCGTCCGGTAGCCGACCGACTTGGCGAACTGCTCGAACGGAAAGGTCTGGGGGCGGCAGAAGATGCCTGTCCCGGGGATCCGGTCGACCGCCCCGCTGAGGCGCGTCGCGTCCGTGAATGTACGCAGCGGGTGCGGGCGCAGTCTCTCCCGGAGCCAGGCCGCGTCGGCGAGGTCGGTGATGCCGAAGAGCTCCGGCGTGGGAGCGGGGATCAGCCCGTCGTCAGCGGAGGCGCGGATGGCCTGTACGAAGGCCTCGGGGGCGAGGGTGAACATGCCGGCGCCGTTCGGGCCTGCCCAGCCGTCCACGAGTACGACATGGTGTACGCGTTCCGGCCGGAGGTCGGCCGCCTGGCGTACCACCAGGCCCGCATAGCTGTGTCCGACGAGCACCGTACGGTCGTCGTCGGGTGCGGTGTCCAGGGCGGTGAGCACCTGTTCGACGTGGTCGTGCAGGCCGGTGTCAGGGGCGTGGGGCAGGTCCGGGGTGATCGTGCGGGCGCCGGATCGTTCCAGGAGAGGTACGACGCGGTCCCAGGCCCATGGCCCGTGCCAGGCGCCCGGCACCAGGACGAACGTGGTCATCTCTCCCCCATCCTGGGCATCACCTGCGCGGCGAACTCCTCCATGGCCGCCCGGTGATCGTCCACGGCCAGCCTGATCACCACATGCCGGGCACCTGCCTCGATGTAACCGTTCAGCCAGTTCCCGGCCTCTTCCGGGGTGCCGGCGAACATGGCCTGGATGCTCTCGACGAACTCGAGCGGCGCGTTGTAGTAGCGCTCGATGCTGGTGCGGAGGCGGTGACGAGCGCGTTCGGGGTCCTCGTCCAGGCAGATGGTGGCGTACAGGGCCGGGGTGAAGGGGCGGGCCGACGAGGCTCTGGGGGATCCGTGCTCGCGCGTGCCTTCCGTGGGCGGGGCTTCGGAGGCGCCGGCTGTCGACGAGCCCCCGGAGGCTGCCCGCGAGACTTCAGGGGTACAGGCTGTTGATGAGGCTCTGGAGGCTGCCGACGAGGCTTCAGAGGTGCCGGCTGTTGACGAGGCTGCCGACGCGGCTTCAGGGGTGCCGGCTGTCGATGAGGCCTGGGGTGTGCCGATCGACGTCAGCGCGTTCAGGTCCTCCGCGTAGGCCTTCTGCGTCGGCGGGTAGGGCAGCCAGCCGTCGGCCAGGCGGGCCGCTCGCCGCAGTGCCCGCTCGCCGCTGCCCGGCAGCCATATCGGCGGCCCACCGGCCTGTACGGGCTTGGGGTCGAGCGTTACATCGTGGAACGTGAAATGCCCGCCCTGGTGCGAGATCGTTTCGCCTGTCCAAAGGCGTCGCATGATGTCGATCGACTCCTCCATGCGGCTGATCCGGCGCTTGAAGCCGACTCCGAGCGCCTCGAACTGGGCCTCGGTGTTCGGGTGGGCGAATCCTCCGCCCATGCCGACGATCAGCCGTCCGTCCGCGATGCCGTCGAGTGTCGCGAGTTGGTGGGCGAGGAGGAGCGGGTGGCGGAGGGCGGGGAGCAGGACCGCGGTGCCGAGCGTGATGCGGTTCGTGGTGGCGGCGACTGCGGCGAGCAACATCAGCGCGTCGGCTCTGGGGCGCGTCACCGGACTGTCGCCCGCCCACACCGAGTCGAACCCCAGTTCGTCGGCCAGCCTTGCCTGCTCGATGAGCGCGGACAGGTCGTGGTTGCCGAGCACTGTCCAGTCACGTGTCGGGAGTAAATAGCCGATTTTCGGTCTCATGGGATCGTCTCCGGGTCGTGGATGGGGGTCGTGGATGGGGGTCGTGGATGGGGGTCGTGGATGGGGGTCGTGGATGTGGGTCGTGGATGTGGGTCGTGGATGGGGGTCGTGGCTGGGGGTCGTGGCTGGGGGTCGTGGCTGGGGGTCATTGGGATCGGGTGGGTGGTCGAGGTACTTGAAATCGCAGGGGATCACAGGGGGCAGGCGCCCGGACGAGGGCGGCGGAGGTCGCACTGACCCTGCTGCCGTGAGGGATGGTCGCAGGGGCCGGTTGTTGGGGACCGAGTGCCGGAGATGTCGGCGGTTTGGCCGCACTGCCCCGAATCCGCGCATGCGACCGGCGGGATGTGCTGGCTTGTGCGTCTGGGGCGTGCGTGCGGATGTCACCTCGCTTTCCGTCATGCCATGGTCGCAATATTAACCATGAGCTTCCTGATTTTGAAGTGGCAAGTTCAATTTCGGGAAGCCGTGGATGGGGAGGGTTCTGACGAGCCGCTCCGCGGGGTGTAGGCACACGCGGCGAGAAGGCCATCGCACCGGCACGGCGTACCAGCGACGGCGTTTCCGGACGCCGACGCGGGAGTGTCTCCTCGTCACCGGCGCAGGAACGTCTCCTGGACGCCGGCGCGGGAAGGTCTCCTGGACGCCGGCGCGGGAAGGTCTCCTGGACGCCGACGCGGGAACAGCTCTTCGTCGCCGACGCGGGAACGTCTTCTGGTCGCCGGCGCGGTTAAGGGTTGTCGCCGTAAAGAAGCTCTCTCGGAGATGCCGAGCTCCTGAGGGGAGCCGCGACCTTGATACGGACCAGGACTGCGGGGGTGTCTAGCCTGGCCTGGGGTGCGGATGGAGGGCAGCGGATGGCATCGCCGGGCGGCGGACAGGTAGACCTTGCGGCTCAGCTCACCTTGCGAGCGGCCCAGAGTGTGGCCGCCTTCAGCCGCACCCTGCTCCGCAGTAGTGGCAACCGCCGGCGCCCGCCCCCGGTCCCCGTCTTCGTCCGCCTTGTCGAGCCCGTCGACCTGTGAGATTTACCCCTCTTGATGCAGCCCCTTCCCTGGTCAACGGCCTCCGTCACCGCCTTGACCAACTCGGCGTCCAGGACCATCCCGCCGACACGATGGTGGGCACGGGCCGTGGCGAAATCCACCCCGCCACGGGCTGCCGGCAGGAAACCGCCACATCACTGCATTGAGCTGCCGCCGCAGGTCCGGAATCGGACCTGCGGCACCCAGAGGCGGGTGAGGGTCGATCAAGGATCATTCCTCGTCGGTACCGTCTCCACGCGCGATGGCGATGGCCTACCAGGGTCGCGCCACAATCGAGGACGAGAACCGCAACAAACAGGCCCGAGCGCTCAGGTCAGGCGAAGCGCTTGGCCTGGTGGCCTCGATGCTGCCCCGGTCCCAGCAACTCAGATGTCCTGGCCGAGCTTCACGACCGCCCCGGTTCGGCGCCACTCCGGTCCCAGCAACTCAGATGTCCCGGCCAAGCTTCACGACCGCCCCGATTCAGCGCCACTCCGGTCCCGGCAGCTCAGATGTCTTGGCCGAGCTTCAAGGCCGCCCTCAATTTGGCACTACTCAGGTCCTGGCGGCTCGGGTCTCCCCGGCCGAGCTTCACGACCGTCTCAATGCGGCGCTGCTCCGGTTCTGGCGGCTCGGAGAGGCCGGCCCGCCGGGGCGGACGGGGCGTGCGGCGGGTTGCTCGGCAGGATCTCGGCATAGGGCCTGCCGTTTATCGCGGCAATGGCAGCCCCGCGCATACCGCACGAGACCACCGCCAATCGCGGCAGTAGCGGCCCTGTGCACACCCGCACGAGACCACCGCTTATGGCGGCAGTAGCGGCCCTTGCACACCGCACGAGACCACCGCTTATCGCGGCAGTGGCAGCCCCGCGCATACCGCACGGAACCACCGCCAATCGCGACAGCGGCGGCCCTGTGCACACCGCACAAGGCCGCCGCCACCAGAACGTCTGGGGCTAGCGGGTGAGCTCCCAGCGGGCCCCGTGCGGGGTGTCCTCCACCGTGATCCCCGCCGCCGCCAACTGGTTCCTGATCGCGTCCGCCGCGCCGTAGTCCTTGCGCTCCCTGGCCGCCTTGCGCTGTTCGAGTGCGACGGCCACCAGCGCGTCCACCACCGGCGAGAGGTCCGAGCCCGCACCCCGCCACTGCGGCGAGCGGGGGTCGAGGCCGAGGACGTCCAGCATGTTCTGGGTCTCGGCGAGCAGCCGGGCCACGGCCTCCTTGTCGCCGCGCGACAGCGCCACGTTGCCCTCGCGCACCACCTCGTGCACGACCGCCAGCGCCTGCGGCGTGCCGAGGTCGTCGTCGAGGGCGTCCACGAACGCCTGCGGCAGTGGCGCGTCCGCGTCGACGTCGTGGATGACCTCGGCGGCGCGCGTGACGAAGCCCTCGATGCGCTGGTACGCGGCGGCCGCCTCCAGCAGGGCCTCCTCGGAGTAGTCGATCGAGGAACGGTAGTGCGGCGCCGCCAGGTAGTAGCGCAGCTCCACCGGCCGGACCTTCTGCACCATCTCGGGGATCAGCAGCGAGTTTCCGAGCGACTTGCTCATCTTCTCCGCGCCGATCTTGAGCATGCCGTTGTGCATCCAGTAGCGCGCGAAGCCGTCGCCGGCCGCCTGGGACTGGGCGATCTCGTTCTCGTGGTGCGGGAAGATCAGGTCGATCCCGCCGCCGTGGATGTCGAAGGTCGGGCCGAGGTATTTCGTCGCCATGGCCGAGCACTCCAGGTGCCAGCCGGGGCGGCCGGGGCCCCAAGGGGTCGGCCAGGTCGGCTCGCCCGGCTTCTCCCCCTTCCACAGGGCGAAGTCGCGGGAGTCGCGCTTGCAGGACTCGTCGTCGGTGTCGGCCGCGGCCCGCATGTTGTCCAGCTTCTGGTTGGACAGCGAGCCGTAGCGATCGGCGTAGGACTGGACGTCGAAGTAGACGTCGCCGCCGGAGGCGTACGCGTGGCCGCGGGCGATCAGCCGCTCCATCAGCGTGATCATCTCGGGCACGTGGCCCGTGGCGCGCGGCTCGACGGTCGGCGGGAGGCAGCCGAGCGTGTCGTACGCCCAGGTGAAGGCCCGCTGGTTGCGCTCGGCCACGACGAACCAGGGCACGCCTTCCTCGGCCGCCACCCTGATGATCTTGTCGTCGATGTCGGTGACGTTACGGCAGAAAGCCACGTCATAACCGGATCGTGTCAGCCAGCGCCGGAGCACGTCGAAGTTCACGCCCGAGCGGATATGCCCGATGTGCGGAGGAGCCTGCACGGTCGCCCCACACAGGTAAATCGACGCCCGGCCGGCTTCGACCGGAACGAATTCACGGATGGCGCGCGTGCTGGTGTCGTAGATGTGCAGGCTCACGAAGGCAAGGCTAACGCCTCAGAGGGCTGGTCACGCCGATAAATCCCGCCGTCACGTCGATAAATCAGCCTCGCAACGTCACTCTGTCCGGCGAGATCCGTACGATTACTCGCTCGACGCCCGGTTTGTCCTCCCATGGGAGCCCTCGGTACTTGTGCGAGAGCTCCTGAATGAGCGCCCCTTCCGGGTCGGGCGTGATGGTCACGCGCCCGCGCACCTCCACATACCTGTACGGATTCTCCGGATCGATGACCAGCAGACTCGCCCGCGGGTCCCGTTCGAAATTCCGCGGCTTCCTGCGCCCCCGCACAGTCGAGAACAGCACGTCGTCACCGTCCGTGCGTACCCACACGACCGTCGACTGCGGCCCACCGTCAGGGTTGAGGCTGGTCACCGTCGCATAATTCGGGGCATCCAAGAGTTTGCGCGCATCTTCCGACAGCTCGGCCATGTATCTCCCTTGATCGGTCCTGGTCCTCATTCTTCTGTAGGCTCGAACCGCCATGGACGTGACTCCCCCCTCTATGCTGCGCCGCCTGGGCATTGCCCTGGCCGGACTCGCGGTCGCCGCCCTCGCCGGGGCCGCGTGCGCGCTCTCCTTCGACGACCTGCGCGCGCTGGCCATCACCGGCGAGGCGGGTCAGAATCTCGCCTTCCTCTATCCGGCGGCCTTCGACGCGCTCCTGGTGATCGCGCTGATCGACGTGCTGCTGCTGCGCTCCGCCCGGCTGCTGGTACGCGCGCAGGCCGCGTTCGTGCTGGTCGTGCTCATCGTGGCGGCAGCGGCGGCCAACGTCGCGACGGCGGTGCGGTTCGCGTTCGACGTGCGGGCGACGGCCGTGGGCGTGGCCCTGGCGCCCTGGGTCATGCTGGCCGTGGCCCTGTGGCTCTGGCTGCTGCTGATCAAGCACGTACAGGCGCATCGGGCGGAGAGCGAGGAGACCGAGGCCGAGCAGGACATCGTCCCCTTCCATCCGGAGCCCGAGCGACCGGCCGTCGAGATCTACTCGGAACGGCTCTCCGAGACGCCGCAGCCGGCGCCGGTCCAGGAAATCCCCGAGCCGGTCCGGGAAGTCCCCGAGCCGGTCCAGGAGGCCCCCAAGCAGGTCCAGGAGGTCGCCGAGGTCCCTGCTCCGCTGGCGGCGCAGGTGGCGGAGTGGCCCGTGCAGCACGAAGAAGCACCGGAGTCCCCCACGCGCCCCGTCCGCTGGGGCGACCGGGTCAAGCCGACGGACGTCCTGGTCCACCCGCGCGTCGACGAGAAGGACGTGGACACCCAGCCGCACCCCGTGATCGAGGACGACGTACCGGATCCCGGGCACGGCCCCGAGCTGGCCGACGACCTGGAGCGCCCGCGGGAGGACGAGTTAGAGGACACCGCCCCCCACCCGGTGATCCACGACGACGACGCCCCGGCCCCCGCCGAACGCCTCCGCAGCACCCCACGTCCCCCTGAAGACTGAGCCGTAAGACATGAGAGGGCCCGTCCGGCACGATCCCGGGCGGGCCCATCTATTTCCGTCTAGACGCTGGAGCCGCGCCGGAGCCCGGCGACCAGGCCGACGCCGACGATGGCCAGCACCACCTGCATCACCAGCTCGATCCAGTCGATGCCGGGGGTGGTCGCGACGCCGAGCACCTGAGCGATCAGCGTGCCCAGCAGGGCGGCCACGATGCCGACGACGATGGTGAGGATCCAGCCGATGGCCTGCCTGCCGGGGAGCAGGAGGCGACCGATTGCGCCAATCACGGCGCCGATCACGATGGCGCCAAGGATGGACTCGATAGTCATGGTACGAAACCTCCCCGTGAGAGTGAGCGGTTCATTCTCACGGAGATGCTCGCTACCCGATCTACCGCTTTTATGCGCGGTCTTTACGAATGCGCAGGTCAGGATGGTGTTCCACGCGTACGCCCGGTGCGTCCCGCGGTGAAGCGCGTCACGAGGAGCACACCGATCACCGCCAGCACGAGCTGGAGTATGTGCTCGATCCAGTCGATCCCCCGCGTGTCGGCCACGCCGGCGGCCTGCGCGATCAGCGTTCCGATCAGGGCTGCCACGATGCCGACGATGAGGGTCAGACCGATGGACATGTTCTGCCTGCCAGGAACGATCAGCCTGGCCAGGGCGCCGACGATGGCGCCGATGACGATCGCGGAAACTATCGCGCCGATCATGTGCTGCTCCCCCCGAGACGTTCACATGTCGTGGGGACACATACCCTCAGAGCAGGCAAAACAACCAAAAAGGGGAGACGGCGGTCCGTACCGCGCCAGTGACGAACCGCCGCCTCCTGATACAGCGGGCTTCGCGACGACCCGCCGGGACACCCTCACGCATCCACACGTAAGACGCCCGGCGTTCAGGAAAGGTTGACGACCAGGGCTGTCGCGACGGCCGCGACGCCCTCTCCCCGCCCGGTCAGCCCGAGCCCATCGGTGGTGGTGGCCGAAACGCTCACAGGCGCGCCCACGGCGGCGCTGAGCGCCTTTTCGGCCTCGGTACGGCGCGGCGCCAGCTTGGGCCGGTTGCCGATCACCTGAATGGCCACGTTGCCGATCTCATAGCCCGCGGCACGCACCTGGCGCGCGGTCTCCTCCAGCAGCGCGACGCCCGAGGCACCCGCCCATCGCGGGTCCGCGGTCCCGAACAGCTGCCCGAGATCACCCATGCCGGCCGCGGACAGCAGCGCGTCACACGCGGCATGCGCGGCCGCGTCGCCGTCCGAATGGCCCTCGAGTCCGCTCTCGCCCGGCCAGTGCAGGCCGGCGAGGTTGAGCTCACGTCCCGAGGCTCCTGAAGCGAACGGGTGGACGTCGACTCCGACGCCCACCCGTGGAAGATTGATGTTCAGGAGTTGAGAACCTCGTCGAGCAGGGCCTCAGCCTTGTCCTCGTTGGTCTTCTCCGCCAGGGCAAGCTCACTGACCAGAATCTGACGCGCCTTGGCGAGCATGCGCTTCTCGCCCGCGGACAGGCCGCGCTCGCGGTCTCTCCGCCACAGGTCCCGAACGACTTCGGCGACCTTGTTCACATCGCCGGAGGCGAGCTTCTCCAGATTGGCCTTGTAGCGACGAGACCAGTTGGTCGGCTCTTCCGTGTGCGGCATCCGCAGGACATCGAAAACCCGCTCAAGGCCTTCCTGGCCGACAACATCGCGCACACCGACGAGTTCTGCGTTTTCGGCTGGCACCTGGACGGTAAGGTCGCCCTTGTCGACCTTGAGCACCAGGTAGGTCTTTTCCTCACCCTTGATGGATCGCTTCGTGATTGCTTCGATCCGAGCAGCCCCATGGTGGGGGTAGACGACTGTGTCGCCGACCTGGAAAGTCATGTGACAAGTACCCCTTCCGCTGTACTCCAGGGTACCACGCATCCACAGCCTCCCGGAACAGTGAAATCCTCATAACTGCAGGTCAAGGCCGCATATTAGGGCTTGACAAGTGCTCAACTCTATGTCTGGCATTTCCGGACATAGCTAATGACCTGCAGGGGCGTGGATATGACCATGGATTCGGATGGATATGGTGGGCGCTGCACATCACGCATGCGCGCCACCTGCGCTTAGCGCATGCGCGAGCCCTCCGCAAGACCAAGGAGAACCCGCCCGTGACCAGCCGTCGCTGGATTGTCGTCGCCGCGTTCTTGGCAGCCCCCATGCTGGCGGGCTGCGGGGCTGGATTCGACGCCACCACCAACAAGCCGTACGCGCCCAACGAGGCACTGGCATTGATCGAGAACGGTGCTTACGGCACGCGCGGCATTCAGATCCCGCAGGCGTTCATTCTCGGGCCCGACGCCGGTGCGCAGCTCGCCTGGCGCGGCTCCGCCCCGATCTACCTGAACATTCTCAACACCGCCGGCACCCCCGACACCCTCGAGGCGGTCTCCGCCGGGACCATGGGGACGGTCAAGGTCACGGCCCCGATCCAGCTCCCGAGCCGCCAGCTCGTGAACACCGGCAAGCCCACCCCTCAGCTCATGCTCGAGGCGATCCCCAAGAGCCTCAGGGGCGGCGAGAGCATCAAGCTGGACCTCCAGTTCGCCAACGCCGGGATCGTGTCCTTGAACGTCCCTGTGGTGACGCGCAGCCGTGAGTTCAAGGACTACCCGCCGGCGCCGAACGCCCCCGCGGCCCCCACGCCCACCCCGACGCCGTCCGCGTCGGCCTCCGAAGAAGCCCACTGACCTTTCCCCGGAAACGCCGAAACCCTTGTTCCGGTACGCGACTCGTACCGGAACAAGGGTTTTCTACTCTTCGGTGGCGTCGAACTTGTAGCCCAGGCCGCGCACCGTGAGGATGCAGCGCGGGTTGGACGGGTCGGCCTCGATCTTGGCGCGCAGGCGCTTGACATGGACGTCGAGGGTCTTGGTGTCGCCCACGTAGTCGGCGCCCCACACGCGGTCGATGAGCTGGCCACGGGTCAGTACACGCCCCGCGTTGCGCAGCAGCACCTCCAGCAGCTCGAACTCCTTCAGCGGCAGCTGCACCTGCTCGCCGCGCACGGCGACGACGTGGCGGTCGACGTCCATGCGCACGGGCCCGACGGCCAGCACCGCGGTCTCCAGCTCCTCCGTCACGTCGCCCTGCCGGCGCAGGACCGCGCGGATGCGGGCCACCAGCTCGCGGGACGAGAACGGCTTGGTGACGTAGTCGTCGGCGCCCAGTTCGAGGCCCACGACCTTGTCGATCTCGCTGTCCTTGGCGGTCAGCATGATCACCGGTACCTTGGAGCGCTGCCTGAGGGAGCGGCACACCTCCGTACCGGGCAGACCGGGAAGCATCAGGTCGAGCAGCACCAGATCTGCTCCGTTGCGGTCGAACGTGTCGAGAGCCTCGGGCCCGGTCGCCGCGACCGACACCTCGAAACCCTCTTTACGGAGCATGTAGGACAGGGCGTCGGAGAAGGACTCCTCATCTTCGACGACAAGTACGCGAGTCATTGGGCTGTCTCCAGGGGAATCGAGGGTGGTACTGCCACCGCCGTGCCGCCGAAGGCGGGCAGGCGGAGCGTGAAGGTGGAGCCGGACCCTTCCTTGCTCCAAACGGACACTTCGCCGGCGTGCGCGGCGGCGACGTGCTTGACGATGGCCAGGCCGAGCCCGGTGCCACCGGTCGCCCGCGACCTGGCCGCGTCGACGCGGAAGAACCGCTCGAAGATACGTTCGAGCGCCTCCTCCGGGATGCCGATGCCCTGGTCGCTGACGCTGATCTCCACCGAGTCACCGGCGGGCCGCACGCTGACCACGACCCGGGTGTGCTCCGGACTGTACGCGACGGCGTTGTCGATCAGATTGCGCAGTGCCGTCACGAGCAGTTCGTCGTCACCCCAGATGCGCAGGCCCTCGGTGCCGCCGGACACCAGCGTGATGTCCTTGGCGACGGCCTTGGTGTTGCAGTGGTCGATGGCGTCGTGGATGGACTCGTCGATGGAGACCTGTCCGGGGGTGGGGATGGGCTCGGCGCCCTGGATCCTGCTGAGTGTGATCAGGTCTTGGATGAGGTAGTTGAGCCGGGCGGCCTCGTGCTGCATGCGCCCGGCGAAGCGGCTGACCGCCTCGGGGTCGTCGGCGGCGTCCTGAATGGTCTCCGCCAGCAGGCTCATGGCGCCCACCGGGGTCTTCAGCTCGTGGCTGACGTTCGCGACGAAGTCACGGCGTACGGCCTCGACCCTGCGGCGCTCGGTCTGGTCCTCCGCGAGCACCAGGACCTGGCCGTGCGAGCCGAGCGGAGCCACGCGTACCGCGAAGTTCGTGGTCTCCTGGCCGAACTTGTGCCCCGCCACGTCGATCTCGCTCTCGCGGATCTCGCCGTCACGGCGTACCTGCCGGGCCAGCGCCAGCAACTCGGCGGCCATCAGCCGGTCACCCTTGACCAGCCCGAACGCCCGCGCGGCCGAGCTGGCGCGCAGCACCTTGTCATGCGCGTCGAGCACCACGGCGGAGGAAGGAAGCACGGCCAGCACGGACGCGACGCCCTGCGGCAGCGCGCTCCCGGTCTGTGTGCCATCCTCCACGGCAGCGCGTTTCGGAGCCTCGATCTGGTTGCGGTAGAACAGGACCGCCAGGGCGCCCACGACGAACCCGGCCAGGGCCGCGAAGCTCATGGCCATCTCACTCATGTCATCGATGGTAGGCGGCCTTCTCCCAGGCGCAGACCCTCTCATCAGGGATGGAAGGCCCCTTTCCTGGAAAGTTCATCTGACGGTAGGGGTTCGTTCATCGAGCGGCACGTACGGTGACCACATGCGCGACGCGTACCATGAAGAACTTGATTCGCTGACTGACAAGCTGGTTGAGATGACCAGGCTTGTCCGCTCTGCCATTTCCCGTGCCACCACGGCCCTCCTGGACTCCGACCTTCAGCTCGCCGAGAGTGTCATCTCCCGGGACGAGGAAGTGAACGCGACGTTCGCCGAGATCGAGGCCTCGATCTTCGACCTCATGGCCCGGCAGCAGCCGGTGGCCGTGGACCTGCGAATGGTCATCACGGCGCTGCGCATGGGCACCGACCTTGAGCGCATGGGCGACCTCGCCGTCCACGTCGCCAAGGTCGCCCGCCTGCGCCACCCCGAGTCGGCGATCCCGGCCGAGGTGCGCTCGACCATCGTGGAGATGGGCCAGATCGCGGAGAACCTCGTCACCAAGACCGGCAGCTGCATCGCCTCGCGGGACGTGGACTCGGCGCTGGAGCTGGAGCAGGACGACGACGCGATGGACCGGCTGCACCGGCGGCTGTTCCGCAACATCCTGTCCAAGGACTGGGAGCACGGGGTGGAGCCGGCGATCGACATCACGTTGATCGGGCGCTACTACGAGCGGTACGCGGACCACGCGGTGCGGGTGGCGGCGGATGTCGTTTACCTGGTCACGGGGGCGCGGCCCAGCTAAAAGCAAGGCCTTCCACTCCTGGGCGCTTCGCGCTCGGGGTTCCAGGCAGCGTCTCCCAGGGGGCTTTCGCCCCCTTCGACCCCCAAAGGGCGCGGTCTTCGCAGAGGCGCGCTTCGCGCGAAAGGGCTCAGGCTGTGTTGTGTGGGGGCAGGCCCCAATGCCGCTTAGTTAAGAGTGGCGTTCGGTGTGATCACGAGTGGGGCGCAGCTGAGTGGCAGGGGGTTGGTGGCAACGAAGCTCCCCTGG
>NZ_JBSFTC010000220.1:0-19962 GCF_053590415.1 Nonomuraea sp. NPDC003201 | reverse complement strand
CCGAGTAGTCCTTCAACGCCATCGGCGGTCTTCTCGCTTCCTCCAGATCAAGCAAGATCCAGTATCAGCGTGTCCACTAACCAGGGGGAAGTGCCCGCTGTCCATGCCGAGCGAATGCTCAGGTGCCCATCCGGAAACCGGCTCCTGACCAGATGCGCCCTGAAGCCGACCCGAGTGCCCTGCGGAGCGTGACCATATGCCCCTGCTCAGGAGGTCACGCTGCTCAGAGCAGATCTGCCGCAGGCGGATCGTGTCGACGCCGATGCGAATCGCCTCACATGATGGACGCATGAGCGAAGAATCGAAACTTCCCCTGTTCAACCAGCGGATGAGACGCGAGCTTTACGAGCAGCGTGTTCTCGTTCTCGACGGCCCTCTCGACGACGACAACGGGACACTGCTGGCCACGCAACTGATAGCACTCGCCACCCAGGACGCGTCGACCGATATCGCATTGTGGATTCACTCCCCGGGCGGCTCGGTCCCCTCGATGCTGGCGATTCGCGACATCATTCGCCTCATTCCCTGTGACGTATCGACCCTCGTGCTGGGCATCGCTTACAGCGCCGGGCAATTCCTGCTGTCGTCGGGGGCCCGAGGCAAGCGCCGCGCCCTGCCGCACGCACGCGTCCTGATGCACCAGGGATCGGCGGGAATCGGTGGCACCGCGGTCGACATCGAACTGCAGGCCGGCGACCTCCGGCATACTCGCGACACGGTGCTCGGTCTTATCGCCGACGACACGGGCCAGCCCGTCGAGCGCATATTCGAGGATTCTCTGCACGATCGTTGGTACACAGCGCAAGAGGCGCTCGACTACGGTTTCATAGATGCGATCGTGCAGACCTTCGACGAAGTCACGCCTCACAATCGCCCGCGGCCCGGATTCGGCGTCACCGAAGGAGTCGGCAAGTGACCACATATACGATACCGAACGTCATCGCGCAGAATCCTCGAGGCGAGCGGATCATGGATGTCTACTCGCACCTGCTCACCGAGCGAATCGTTTATCTGGGCACCGCGATCGACGCGGGCGTCGCCAACGCGCTCATCGCGCAGCTGATTTTTCTGGAGTCGGACAACCCCGATGCCGAAATACAGTTCTATATCAACTGCGAAGGTGGTGATCCGAGTGCGATGCTCGCGATATACGACACCATGCGCCATATCCGCCCGCGGGTTTCGACAACCTGCGTCGGACAAGCCGTCGCGGTCGGTGCCGTCCTTCTCGCCGCGGGTGCCGAGGGAAAACGTGCCGCTCTCCCCCACGCACGCGTGATCCTGCACCAACCAGCCGCTCAGGGGCGCGGAACCATCCCCGACCTCATCTTGCAGGCCGACGAGGTTGTACGAGTCCGGGCAGACATCGAGCGCATCCTGTCACGGCACACCGGCCAGACGATCGAGACCCTACGCGCCGACACCGATCACGATCGCGTGTTCACCGCGACCGCGGCCTTGGAGTACGGGCTCCTCGATCAGATCATCGAGGAGCACTCATAGGCCCGCGAACAACCCCGGCAAGCCGCTAAGCGGCCAGAGCATACGCCGCCGAGCAGACAGCACCCGTCGACCCGCTGGGCTGAGCAGACCGCAAACTCTCTGCGACAGCAAGAGTCAGATCGACCAGGGTCACATCCAGCGCGCCGGCGACCGCGGCGATCATTTCACTCGACGGCTCTTTGACGCCTCTTTCCATCTCGGAGAGATATTGCGGCGAGACTCCGGCGCGACCCGCCGTCTCACTCAACTTCTCGCCCCGCTGTTGACGAAGGTCCCTCAGACACTCACCGAGCACCTGCCGCCACAGCGGCTCGCGAGCCGGAGAGGGCTTGAGGGCGGTCCGATCGATCGCTGGACGTAGCGGCGAGATGGAAGATGGCTGCGGGATGGAGGAGGCCATACTCCACACCATAGGTAGACAGCGCTGTCGAGTTCCGCCGGCTTCGCGCAGAGCGGAACCAGTCCCTGCCTCCTCCGTTCGGCCTCAGGCGCACCTGCCGCTCACCACGGGGTCACCGCGGCGGCGAGCGCTCGGGTGACGTTGGTGACCAGCCACACGAGCAGGGCGCGCACCGTACTCGGCGCAGCGAGATCAGGCCGGCGATGTGGGCTTGGGCGGGTCGTCTGGGTGGTTCGCAGCGGTGAGGTCCGGGTGGCCGTCGCACAGGGCGTGGCCTGCCTGGGCCAGCCGAGCACGCCGCCGCTGGTGTAAGGCGGCAAGCCCCTCCCACACCCGGCAGACCCTCGTCACAGTCCTGCATCCAGCGACGTGACGGCGCGTTCACGACGGGGCCGGTTCGTCGAGCCCCACGTATTTCGGCCACTCGCCCTGAGGTCGTCCCTGATCGAGTGCAAGTCCTAGCCGGCGCGTCTGTCGTCACACACCGTGGGGGTGGAGGTGGGACCGATGGCAAAGACTCGTGTGCAGGTCAGCAGGCGATGCGGCTGTGTGGATGCGGAGACGGGACGTCAGCGAGGCGTGACGTGTCCGCGTCTGCCGGTAGATGACGATCACGGCAGCTGGTATTTCGCGGTCCAGGTACGCGGCCTGGACGGGCAGCGGCAGCGCGTCCGCCAAGGCGGTTACGACGACCCCGAGGAAGCGCAGGCGGCAGGCCGAGCCTTGGCCGCTGCCGACCGCGACGGCGCAGGGGCCGGATGCACCCTCGGACAGTGGCCGGCACGCTGGCCGGCCACCAAGGAGGCCCTGCGTCCGTCGACCCGACAGGGCTACGCCACGCACATCCGTCTCTACCTCATCCCACAGCTGGGACGGATCCTGCTCCACCAACTCACCTCCCGCGACGTCAACGTACTGCACGCGACGCTCACGTCCCGTCCCTCGCCGACCGATCGCCGACTGTCACCCGCTACCGTGGTGCGGACCCACGCCACCTCGCGGACCGCGCTGAACGCGGCGGTGCGTGCCCGGCTGATCCGGGTCAACCCGTCCAACGGAGCCGAACTCCCCCATCCCCGCCGACCGCATCCAGTCATCTGGACCGCCGGACGGACCGCCCGGTGGCAGCAAACAGGAGAACGTCCGGCGGTAGCGGTCTGGACCGAACAACAGCTCGCGGCATTCCTGACCGGCATCGCGCAGGACCGCCTGTACGCCGCCTGGTGGCCGGCCGCGCTACGCGGCCAGCGCCGCGGTGAGCTGGCCGGGCTACGCTGGACGGACGTCGACCTGCAGGCCGCGGAGCTGACGGTGACGCAGCAGCGAGTGCACGCCGACGGCCACGTCGTGGTCGGGCCGCCGAAAAGCGCCGCCAGCTGCCGGGAGGCGGCCCTGGACGCGCAGACCGTGCGGATGCTGACCGGCACCGCGAGCGGCAACAGGAGCTGAGCGCGACAGCTGGAACACACTGGCGGGACTCGGGATACGTGTTCACCACCGCGACGGGTGCGGCTCTGCGGCCGGACTACCTCACCGGCCGATTCCGCCGGCTGGTGGCCGCCTCAGGCTTGCCACCGGTCCGGCTGCACGAGCTGCGCCATGGCGCCGCCACGCCGGCGCTGGCCGCGCACACCGATCTGAAGGTGGTGCAGGCGATGCTGGGGCACGCCAGCATCGTGCTGACCGCCGATACGTATGTCTCGGTGATGCCGGAGGTGGCCCACAAAGCTGCCCAACAGACGGCGGGGCTGGTGCTGAACGCCGCGTCCGCGCTGGGGCGGCCGCTCGGCGGCTGACTCAGCTTTGCCTCACATTTGCCCCACGCCACCATCGAGCGTGACCGCGGTGCGAGTTCCCGCAGGTGGAGAAGCGCGCCCTGCAGGATTCGAACCTGCGACCGTCGGATTAGAAGCGAGCGCGGCATCCGTGCGCACCGCATGTGCCCAGGTCACACTACTGCCATCGACTACGTGCGCTCCGCGATCCGACTGTGGAGTGGAACTCGGCCACAAAGCTCCCACATCAAGCGCCAATTAACCCCAGGCACAGCCAGGTGGCGGCATACTTACATATTGTCATGCCTCATACGCGTACACAGGTTTTCGCTCATCTCGGCACTCCCACCGCTCCGCTCTATCGCCGGATCATGAATGTCTTCATGACGAACAAGCGGCGGTTCGTGGTACATCTCCGGCCGGAGGACGTGGCCGAGGCGCTTCGCGGCGATGGCGGCGAGCCCGTCGGCCAGGAGCAGGTGGACGGCGCGCTGAGCAGCCTGCGCGAATGGGGCAACCTTCGAGCCGATCCCGACACAGGACGAGTCACCACGGTCGAGGACTTCTATCGGGCCCGTTTTCTGTACCAGCTCAGCAAGGACGGTGAGGCGGCCGAGCGCGCTCTGGAGGTCTTCGAGCGAGAGCTAGGGCGCAGAGGCGAATTGCAGGCGGTGGCCCTGGAGGATATTCGCGTTCGTCTACATGCTCTCGCCCGTGTGGATGGACGATCGCCGGATCCGGCGATCGTCCACAACCTTCTCCTGGAGATCATGAGCAGGCTCGACAGCCTGGCGGCCAACGCCATCGCGTTCATGGGCGGTCTGCAACGCACCATCGACCTTCATGACATCGAAGAAGAGGCGTTCCTGGCCTACAAGGACAGGCTGATCTCCTACCTGGAACGTTTCGTCTCGGAACTCGTCGTCAAATCGTTCGATATAGCCGACAAAATCCGTGGTCTTACCGAAATCGACGACCTGCTCAGGCTCGCAGCGGCGCGGGAGGCAGCCGACGTGGCGCCGGGCGGAAACGACGAGCCGGGTCACGTGCTGGAGACGAAGCTTGCCGAGTGGGGCGACCGCTGGTCCGGGCTGCGGTCATGGTTCGTCGGTGACCGGGTTCGTCCGTGTCAGGCGGATCTGTTGCGTACGCGGGCCAGACAGGCCATCCCGGATCTGCTCGCCACGATCAGTGTGCTGCACGAGCGTCGCGCCGGCCGCAGCGACCGTTCGACCGACTTCAGGACGTTGGCCCGCTGGTTCGCCCAATGTCCGACCGACGGCGACGCTCATCGGCTGTGGCGGGCCGCCTTCGGGCTGACCTCCGCGCGGCACCTTACGGTGGAGGCCGAACCGGCGGAGGACGTATCAGGAACCATCAGCTGGCTGGAGGCGCCCCAGGCGGAGATCTCGGTGCGGCTGCGGGCCACCGGCAGCTACGCCAAACGCGGCGCTCCCAGCAAGGTCGTCGATCGGAGCCGGCAACGCGAGCAACTGGCGGCGTTCGTGGCCGCCGAGCGCGAGCAAGCCGAGCTGGCGCGTAAACGGCTGGCGACGGGCCGCACTGTGCTGCTCAGTGAAATCGGGGAACTGGATCCGGCCGAGTTCCGACTGCTGCTCAGATTGCTCCGTGAGGCACTGGCCCTGGGCCCGGGCGAGGTGCGCACCAGGACCGCTGACGGCGCCCTGGAGATCCGCATGCGGCCAGTGGACGGATACGCCGAGATCCGTACTGAGGCGGGCGTGCTGCGCGGACCCGACTACGAGGTCGTGATCACGGATGTGACGAAGCCCCGGGAGGTGACCGCGGATGGCGGGCGAGCTACGTGACTTCCAGGATGCCCAGCGTGAGGACGAGCGCCGCAAGGCCGTACGCGCCCTGCTGCGACGGCCGCTGCTCACTCCCGGCGATGCGGACTATCGACTGGTGCGCAAACACCAAGGCTGGCTGGCCGACTGGTTCGCCCGCGAGGCCGGCTGGACGTTGCACGCCGACACGGCTGTGGCGCGACTGCGGAAGATTCCGGCCCGTCACAGCGACGGCACCCGGGCCGCCCAGGCAAAGGGAAAGGTGCCCTTCAGCCGCCGCCGGTATGTGCTGGCCTGCCTGGCACTGGCCGCGCTTGAGCGTGCCGAGAGCCAGGTGACGTTGGGCTGGCTGGCCGAACGGCTGCTCGCGTTCGCCGCGGATCCGGAGCTGGCCGAGGCAGGGATGGTGTTCACCCTGGGCACCAGAGAAGAGCGCGCCGACCTGGCGGCGGTGGCCAGTCTGCTCATCGGCACGGGCATCCTGGCCAAGGTCGCCGGCGACGAGTCGGCCTACATCAGCGGATCGGGTGACGCGCTCTACGATGTGCACCGCCGCGTGCTCGCCGTGCTCCTCGCCACGCGGCGCGGTCCTTCCATGGTGACGGCCACCGCCCTCGACAAGCGGCTCGCGGCCATCAACGAGGAACTGGTCCCCGACACCGAGGACGGCCGCAACCGCATGATCCGCCATTCCCTGACCCGCAGGTTGCTGGACGACCCCGTGCTCTACTACTGGGAACTGACCGACGCCGAACGCGCCTACCTGGAACGGCAACGCGGCCCGATGCTCAAACGGATCACCGAGGCCACGGGCTTCGTGGCCGAGGTCAGGGCCGAGGGCATCGCCTTGCTGGATCCCACACGCGAGGCCACGGATCTCGGCATGCCCGAGGAAGGGACCGATGGTCACGCCACGCTGCTGCTCGCCGAACACCTGGCGGGACTGCTCCGCATGTACCCGGATCAACCGGTGGAACTGGATGATCTGCGAGCGCACATGATCCAGTTGGCCGAACGGCATCGCGGCCTGTGGCGCAAGAATGTCTCCGTGCCCGACCTGACCATGGGCGCCATGCATCGTCTGGAGGCCCTCGGGCTGATTCGGGTGCACGACAAGGGGATCACCCCTCTTCCCGCGCTGGCCCGCTTCGGCTTCGGCGACACGGTTGTCACAGGAAGCGGAAAGAACGACGAATGAGCCTGCCCACCGCCGCCACCGCCCGCTGGCAGCCGCTGCGTACGGGCCTGGTGGACCTGTTCTACTACGACGACCAGGAGTTCTGGTTCCGTGACGGCCGGATCATGTTTCTCGGCAACAACGGCACGGGCAAGTCGAAAGTGCTGGCCCTGACGCTGCCGTTCCTCCTCGATGGCGAACTCTCACCCAGCCGGGTCGAGCCCGACGGCGACCCCGGCAAGCGCATGGAGTGGAACCTGCTGCTGGGAGGCCGCTACGAGGAGCGGCTCGGCTATGCCTGGCTGGAGTTCGGCCGCGTCACCGAGGAAGGCAAGCCCGCCTATGTCACCGTGGGGTGTGGGCTGAAGGCCGTCAAGGGCAGAGGGATCGCCGACCGCTGGTTCTTCCTGACCTCCCAACGCGTGGGCGAGGACCTTTTCCTCATCGGCAAAAACGGGACGACGCTCAGCCGCGACCGGCTCATCGAGGCGATCGGCCTCTCCGGCCAGGTGGCCCAGACGGCCGAGGGATATCGCAGACTGCTCGATGAGCATCTTTTCCACCTGGGCCTCGAACGCTACGAGGCGCTGGTCAACCTCCTCATCCAGCTCCGCCAGCCGCAACTGTCCAAGCGCCCGGACGAGAAGAAGCTGTCGGCCGCCCTGTCGCAGGCACTCGCCCCGGTCGATCAGGCGCTGATCTCTGACGTCGCCGGCGCGTTCCACGATCTGGAACAGCAGAAGGAGGAACTGAGCGGGCTCCGGGACACCCGCGAGCACGTGCGCCGCTTCCTGACGCGCTACCAGCGCTACGCCGCGGTGGCGGCGCGTCGGCAGGGTGGCGCGCTGCGGTCGGCGCATTCCGCCTACGAGCACGTCAACCGTGACCTGAGCACGGTAGCGGACCAGATCGAGCGGGCGACGCGGACCGAGGCCGAGGTGGCGGCGCGGGCCGAAAGCGCGCAGAACGAACTGGCCGAGCAGCAGGCCGTCCGCGAAGAGCTCGCGGGAGATTCGCGCATCAAGGACCTGGACGCCGCCGAGCGCTACGCCGAGGAGGCGGACAAGGCGTTGGCGGCCGACGTAGAGGCGGCCGAACGCGCCCAGGTCATCGCCGCGGCCAGGAAGGCCAAGCACGAAGAGGCCGCCGCCGCGGCCGAGATCAGCCGGCAGAACGTGGTCACGCACGAGAACCGCGCCGCCCCGCTCGCCGAGCGCACCGGACTCGCGGCTCCGCACGCGACCCTGCTGGCCAGTTTCGGCGAGGAGCCCGCGGAGGACGGCATTCGCGCGGCCATGGACTCGCGTGGCGAAGCTCTCGCGCACGTCACCCGGTTGGCCCAGACCGCAGCCGCGCGAGAGCGCGATCTCGTCCAGGCCAGAACCACGCTGACCAAGCGGGAGTCCGAGCGCGACCAGGCCGCCGACCGGCTGGCCACCGCCCAGCAGACCCTGACCTCCGCCGTGTCCGACCACCTCACCGCGTGGCGCAGGTACGGCCTCGGTCTACGCGAGTTGGCACTGCCGGATCCGGAGGAGTACGGCCTGGCCGCATGGGCCGACACCCTGTCGGGTCCGCATCCGGGAGAACGGGCGCTGCACGAGGCCGCGCGGCGGGCCGGCCAGGCTCTGGCACGCGAGCAGGCCGCGGCGGTGGCCGGCCGAGACGGGGCCGCCGCCGCCCTGGCCGAGCTGGAGGCGGAGCGCGATCGGCTGGCGGCAGGTGAACTGGCCCGGCCACGCGTACCGCACACGAGAGGAGAAGGCGTCCGGGACAGGCGGCCCGGCGCGCCGCTGTGGGCGCTGGCCGACTTCCGCGACGACATCGACGGACGATCCCGCGCGGGTCTGGAGGCGGCGCTGGAATCCTCGGGCCTGCTGGACGCCTGGGTCACCCCGGATGGGCGGCTGCTCTCAGCGGGAACCCATGATGTGATCGCGCTGCCGGGCGAACGGGCCGCCCGACCGCTGAGCGAGGCTCTGGTATCCGCAGACACGATGGCGCGGGCTGTGCTGGACACCATCGGCCTGGAGGAGCAACCAGGCCCGTACGTGTGCGCAGACGGCAGGTGGCGACTCGGCCCCCTACACGGCGCCTGGGCCAAACCGAGCGCCGAATACATCGGCGCGGCCGCCCGCGAAGAGGCCAGACAGCGGCGGCTCGCCGAACTCGCCGAGCTCATCGGGGAAGCCGAGCGGCTCTTCGCACGTGCCCAGGCGGCCGTCGACCGACTGGCCGCCCGCGAGGAGACCCTGGCGGGTGAGTCGGCCGGGCATCCGCACGACACCGAGCTACGAGACGCGCACACCTACGCCGCGACGGCCGCGGACCGTCACCAGGACGCCGTCCGGACAGTGGAGGAACAGGCCGAAGAGGTGCGCTGGGCCGCGGACGACCTGGCCACGGCCGTGGAGGAACGCGACCGGGCAGCCGCAGACACTTCCCTCCCCGCTACAGTGACCGACCTGGCGGGGGTCGAGAAGGCACTGATGGCATACCGGCAGGTGATCACCGAATTGCTCGCCGCCGTCCGCGTACATGCGGGAAAGCTGTCCGAGGCGAACATCTGGTCCGCCGAGGTTGACGCGGCCGACGAGGACGTGCGCCGGGCGCACGACCGCGAGCGCCAGGCCCGGCGACGGGCAGCCGAGGAACACGCACGGCTGGCAACCCTGCAGGCCGCCATCGGAGTCTCGGTAGAGCAGCTCAAAGCCCGTCTCACCGACACCAAGACGCGGATCGCCACGTTGACCGCCGAGCTCAAGAACCTGGACAAGGACCACAGGCAGGCGGTGGAGCAGCGCGCGCGAGCCGAGGGCAAGCAGGACCAGCTCAGGACCGACCTGGTCGCGAGCGTGGAACGGCGCGAAAGTGCCATCACATCGCTGCGGCGCTTCGCCGAGACGGGCCTGCTCGACATCGCGTGCGAAGTGGAGCACTCCGGCTCCTGGGCACCCGACCCGGCGGTACGGCTGGCACGCCGGATCGAGCAGTTGCTGTCCGACGTCGACGACTCCGACGACGCCTGGCACCGGATTCAGGATGAGATCACCCGCCGCTACAGCGAACTTGCTGAGGCGCTCACGCGGCATGGTCACCATGCCGTGGCCGGGTTGTCCGACTGGTTCGTGGTGACCATTCAGTTCCAGGGCAGAGAACGGCCACCAAGCGAGCTGACCAGACTGCTCGACGCCGAGGTCGACTACCGGGAGCGCACGCTCACCGCCCGGCAACGCGAGATCGTTGAGGAACATCTGGTCAACGATGTGGCCGCGCATCTGCAGCAGCTCATCGCCGACGCCGAGGAGCAGGTAGGCCAGATGAATCGCGAGCTGGAGGAGCGGCCGACCTCGACCGGCATGAGGCTGCGGATGTCGTGGGTACCGGCCAAGGAGGCACCCGCCGGCCTGGCCGAGGCCCGGGCCAGACTGTTGCGTCAGGGGGCGGATCTGTGGTCTCCTGCCGATCGCACCGCCGTCGCCGACTTTCTCCAGGCCCAGATCGAGGCCGAACGACGTGAGAACGAGCATGGCACCTGGGCCGAACATCTGCGCCGGGCCCTGGACTATCGGGCCTGGCACACGTTCCTGATCGAGCGCTACCAGGACGGCCGCTGGCGGCCCGCGGCCGGGCCCGCCTCCGGGGGCGAGCGGGTGCTCACCGTCTCGCTGCCGCTGTTCGCCGCCGCGTCATCGCACTACCGCTCCGCGCACCCCTGGGCGCCTCGCCTGGTGACGCTTGATGAGGCCTTCGCCGGAGTGGACGACGACGCCCGGGCCAAGTGCCTGGGCCTCCTGACGACGTTCGACCTCGACGTGGCGATGACCAGCGAACGGGAATGGGGCTTCTACCCCACGGTGCCCGGGATCGCCACCCACCAGCTGGTGCGCCGCGACGGTATCGACGCGGTCCACGTCACCACGTGGGAGTGGGACGGCGCGAAGGCGGAGCAGGTGGAACGGACCGCGACGAGCCGCCGTCCCAGCAATCCGGTCCAGCCCGAAGACGGCCTGTGGTAAAGGATTCGGTACGGCTGCGCCGTACCCTCGGCACGCCGGAGCTCAGCCGGCTGATCTCGCGGCTCGCTGCCCGGGTCGAGCAGGACAAGGAGCTCTACGCGCCCGTTGTGCTCGTGCAGCCGTCCGACGAGGAACGCAGAGCGGTGGAGCGGCTCCTCGGGCGCCGTGCCCGGCAGGGAACGGCCAGACTCAGCATCAGCCCACAGGCGATCGAATCCGCTCTCCGCCTGGCGGGAGTCTGCGACAACCTCCGCGAAGCGGTGGACCACCTCGTGGGCCCGATCTCCATCCGCTCCCACGAGCGGGCCCGCGAGGAGGAGGCACGGGCGGCGCTGCTGGCCACGCTGTCGGGATGCCGCCACGCAGCCGAACCATGGTTCGCCGAGTGGCTGAACGACATCTCTTCCGATGGAACGTTGACCAGGGCAATTCGCCAGGGCGGCGAACCGGCAAAGGGGGCACGGGCCGTCCTGGACATCCTCCCGGCCGACGCCAAGCCGATCAGTGTGCTCGCGGAGCAGGTCACCGGCGACACCAAGGCGCTGTCCGGAACGCCGCTGGCCAGGCTCGTCCTGCGGGCGCTCGCCGCGCGAGCGGGCGAGCCGATGCCGGCCTCGGCGGCGCAACGCCGGGCGCTGTGGGAGTCCGCGGGCGTGATCGTCGATGATCTGGCCAGCCAGGTGCTGGTGCTGGGGCTCAGCGCGACCGGTTCGCCACTCGGGGACTGGCTCACGGCGGCGGCCAAGCACGCCACACCGTTCCGCGTGACGTTGCACCAGCTGGTCACCATGCCCATCCGCATCACCTCGCCCGTCGTGTTCGTGTGCGAGAACCCCGCCGTCCTCCGGGCCGCCGCGGGCGTCGCGGAGGCGGCGCTGGTCTGCACCGAGGGAATTCCCTCCATCGCCTGTCATCGGCTGCTCGCCGCCTGCGCCGACCGGCAGGTGTGGTGGCGCGGGGACTTCGACTGGACGGGATTGCGGACCACGACGGAGGCGGTCGGCCGGTACGGAGCCACTCCATGGCGCATGGACGTGGCGACCTACGAGCGACTGTTGGGTGGCGGGGATTCTGAGCCGTTGCGCGGCAGCCCGGCGGGCAGTCCTTGGGATCCTGATCTTGCTATGCGGATGAGGAGCAGTGGGCGGGCGGTCATGGAGGAACGGCTCATCGACGAGTTGGTCCGCGACCTGCGGACGACAGGCGCTCAGTGAGCGGCTCCTCGATGCCGTGACGTTTCCCATGTGGGGCCGGATCGGCCGCCGCGAGGTCTGTCCGACGATGGCCAAGGGCTTCGTCGGGTCTGCGTCTGGATGCCGCTGGTTCAGGGCCTGGTGGGGGCAAAGACACGTGTGCAGGTCAGCAGGCGATGCGGTTGTGTGGATGCGGAGACGGAACGTCAGCGAGGGGTGACGTGTCCGCGTCTGCCGGTGGATGACGAGTCGGTGTCGCGGCAGTTCTCCACGCTGAGGTGCTGCGGGTTGAAGGGAGCCCTGGCCTTCTTCGCCGAGCCAGCCGCGGGCTGCGGTCAAGTCGCCGGCCGGGATCAGCACTGCTGGCCTGGCACCGCAGACTCATGGCCAAGAAGTGGGACTACAGCAATCGTCGCCGTCCCGGACGGCCACCCACCGCGGCATCGGACAGTTGTCCCCAGCGCAAGCCGAAACAGGACCGCCAACGCCCAGCGATGTGGCCAACCACCGAGTCCACCGCAGAGCCATCCTGGGCGGCCTCATCATCCTATTTTGAGCTCCACAGGAGTATCGAAGCACCTCGAAACTATTTATACTTTACCTACATGAAGAGTAGGTTTTGAAGGGTGATCTGGGTCATCGGACCACCGAACAGGAAGACCGAGTGATGAATCTCCAGTTCCTCTGGTACATCCCGAACCAAGCGCAGCCCGGGCACCGCGGCGACGACGTCGTCGAGAACCACAACAGCCTGGAGACCCTCACCAGCCATGCCCAGGCCCTCGAGGAGCACGGGTGGGGCGGGGCGCTCATCGGCGCCGGCTGGGGACGGCCCGACACCTTCACGGTCGCCACCGCGCTGGCCGCGCGGACCACGACGTTCCAGCCCCTGATCGCGGTCCGGCCCGGCTACTGGCATCCGGCCAAGTTCGCCTCCGCCGCCGCCACCCTGGACCACCTCACCGGCGGGCGAGTGCTGATCAACATCGTGTCGGGCAAGGACAACCTCGCCGCGTACGGCGACAGCGAAGGCGACCAGGCGCACCGCTACGCCCGCACCAAAGAGTTCCTCCAGATCGTGCGCAAGCTGTGGACCGAGGAAAACGTCACCTACCACGGCCAGCACTTCAGCGTCACCGGCTCCACCGTGGCGCCGCGAACGGTCGTCCGGGGCGAACGCAAGCACCCCAGGCTCTACTTCGGCGGTGCCTCCGAAGCCGCCGAGAAGGTGGCCGCCGCCGAGGCCGACGTCCAGCTCTTCTGGGGCGAGCCACTGGATGGCGTCGCCGAGCGGATCGACCGGCTCAAACACCTCAGCGAGAAGCTGGGACGCGAACACCCTCCGCTGGAGTTCGGACTGCGGATCACCACGCTGGTGCGCGACACCACCGAACAGGCCTGGGCCGACGCCGAGGCCAAGGTCGAGGAGATGGCGAACGGCGGCATCTCGCGTGACCCGAACCGGTTCACCGCCGTCGGTCAGCAGCGGCTGCTCGACCTTGCAGCGCGAGGAGAGGTGCTCGACGACAACCTCTACACCACTCCCGGCAAGTTCGGCGGCGGCGGCGCGGGCACGACCTGGCTGGTCGGCTCGGCCGAGGACGTGGCGAAGTCGCTGCGCAAGTACCAGGCACTCGGCATCACCCACTTCGTGCTCTCCGACACTCCCTATCTGCCAGAGATCAAGCGCCAGGGCGACCGGCTCCTACCGCTGTTGCGCGGATGAGCGCCGATGCCTGATGCCACAGCCGAATGCACAGACCGACCTTGTCCCTCTGCCGCTCTGAAAGGACGCCTCGCTTTGTCAACGCCTTCATCCCGCACGCGGTTAACGCCTTCATCCCGCACGCGAACGCAATCGCACCGGCTGCGCTCCGCCGTCACGGTGGCCGTGCTCGCCACCAGCACGGCCTTGAGCGGCGCAGCCGCCTCCGCGTCGACAGCGCGGACATCGGGCCCGGCCGACGTCGACGTGGCGGTGGAATGGTACGACGTCACCGCCGACACCATTGCCGCCGCCGGCTCTTCCACGCAGGTCACCAATAGCCGCACGTGGGCGATCAGCTGGTTGTCCGCCGCCCGTGCCGTGCGATCCGGCCCCCGCCAGCGCGCCTTCCAGGACGCCGCGCTCGCCTCCGCGGTCCGCACCTCACTCGTGGCCCTGGTCCCGGCCCGCACCGCCGAGCTCGACGCGGCGTTCGCGGCGACGCTGGCGCGCATCCCCGCCGGCCCGTCCAAGGATCGTGGCGTGGCGGCCGGAGCCGAGAAGGCGACGGCGCTGCTCACCGAACGGACCGGTGACGGCCTGGACCCGGCGTCGGTCAACCCGCCGTACCCGGTCCCGCAAGCCGCACCCGGGGTCTGGCAACCCACGCCGCAGGCTTTCGGGCCGGCCCTCCAGGCGGGCACGAGGTTTGCCAGACCGTTCCTTCTGGGCCGCGCCGACCGGTTCCGACCGGGGCCTCCTCCCGAACTCGGCTCTCCGGAATATCGGGCCGACCTTGAGGAGGTACGCGACTACGGCGCGGCGAACAGTAGCGCGCGCACGCAGGCCCAGACGGACATCGCGCAGTTCTGGCTGGGGTCCTCACTGACCATCTACAACGGCGTCCTGCGTGCCGCCGTCGTCCAGTCCCGCCTGCCGGCGCCGAGGAAGGCCGAGCTCGTCGCGCTCTTCCACGTCGCTCTGGTGGACACCCAGATTGCCACCTCGGATAGCAAGTACACCTATGTGAGCTGGCGCCCGGTCACCGCGCTTCGCGCCGCCGACACCGGCCACCCCTCCATCCCTTCGGATCCGGCCTGGACACCGCTGTACACGACGCCGTCGCACCCCGACTACCCGAGCGGCCACAACACCTACTCCGGCGCCGCCGAGCAGGTGCTGACCTCACTGGTCGGCTCCCACTCCCGCGAACCGTTCGAGCTCACCAGCCCGACCGCGCCCGGGGTCACTCGCACCTACACCACGTGGAAGGTCCTGACCGACGAGAACGTCGACGCCCGGGTCTGGTCGGGCATCCACACCCGCTCCGCCGACCAGGCCGGGGTGACACTGGGCCGCCGGGTCGCGTCCTACGCTCTACGTCACGCCGCACGACTGTTCTCGTAGGTCGCACCAGGAAGACCACTGAAGATCCTCGTCTGGCCCCGTTCCTTCTGGGACGGGGTCAGACAGCGGTCGCGGCCGGCCACGACAGCCGTCGCTCTCGGCCTCCGCCACGCGGCGACCTTTGAGATCACAGATGGCGGTACGCGGCGCCGGGATGGGTATCGGGCAGCCGGTGTATCCCGGGGCCGAGCAGCCGTTCGCGCAGCGTACCGTCGTCGCACGAGGTCCGGTAGCGGCCGCGCCGCTGGAGCTCGGGAACCACGAGCTCGACGAAGTCCTCCGCCATCCCCGGCGTCAGGCTCATCGTGACACTGCGCGACCCGGTCGAGCGGACCCACTCCAACTGGACCCACCTGTGGTCGGCCGGGCTGGAGCCGATCGGCGACCTGGTGCGCGCGTGCGAGGCCGAACAGCGGCGCATCACCGACGGGTGGGGCACTTCTGGCACTACACCGGGCTAGGCCGGTACGGCGAACAGCTGGAGCAGCTGTTCGGCCTGTTCCCCCGCGACCAGGTGCTGATCTTCCGTTACCGGGACATCGTCGACCGGCCCGCCGCGACGATGGATCGGATCTGCGCCTTCCTCGGCGTACGCCAGGGGGTGCTCACCGAGGTTCCCCGGGAGAACGTGACGGCGCACCCGGCCGCAGGGGCCCGGCACCTCATGCTGTCCATGGTGCGCAGACGCCTGCCCGCCTCCCTCGCCGGGCCGGTCGAGGCCCTGCTTCAGCGCCGCGGCCCAGCCCGGCGCCCCTTGTCCTGGGAGCAGCGCCAGCAACTCATCCCCTACTTCGCCGACGACATCCACCTGCTCCAGCGCGTCACCGGCGAGGACTTCAGCGACTGGCTCCGCCCCCGCGAGCGCTCCGGCGGAGTGGTCGGCGTCCGTCCACCGGGGCAGCGGCAGTCACGCAACGGCCGCCGGTCCTGATCAGCGCAGTTCGGTACGCAGGTCGTGGGCGCCGTCCGGGCGGGTGAACTCGTAGTACAGCCGGACCCCGCCACCCGGCAGGTCCACGAACTCCAGATAACGCAGGCCCCGGCCGCGATGCGGCGACTCCGCCGCGGGCGCCTCGCCCAGCGCGACCAAGGCGCCCGGGTCCGTACCGACGGCGATGCCGGTACGTTCCTCGTAGTTCTCCGCCGCACTCGCCCGCCCGTCGTAGAACGCCACCACCCGGTCGTCATCGAAACGCACCGCGCTGACCCGGACGCCGCGAGCGTCCCACAGCCCGAGCCGGCCGCTCAGCGCCGTGCCATGCCAGGTCCACTTCAGGCCGTCGAGGCTGGTGGCGTAGTCGGTGACCATCTGGTCGGCCTCGTCGGGATCGACGAGCGGGTGGCAGGAGGCCCACAGGTGCCAGACGCCGTCGCGCCGTACGATCACCGTGTCCTTTACCCCGGTCTTCGGATCGCCCGGCAGGACGGTGACGCGCGAGCGCGCGTCGAACGCCGCCGGGTCGGCCGCCTCGAGCACCTCCACCCGCCAGTGCTTGGTGCCGGTGGTGGCGCAGCTCAGGTACAGCCGCCAGCGCCCGTCCGGCAGGCGTACCAGCGCGGGCCGCTCCAGCGACTCCGCCTCCATCTCCTCGCGGGTCACGGTCGTCAGCGTCTCGAAGCGCTCACCGTCCGCCGACCGCGCGACCACGACGGCGTACCCGCGCCCCTGCCCGACCGGGCGGCGCAGCCGGTAGGCGAGATAGATCAGCCCGTCCGCGGCCACCGCGCTGGGTGCGCCGGCCCAGTGCCCCTCCCCCGCGGCCGGCGGTTCGACCGCGACCACGGCGCGATCGGGGTCGGGGAGCAGGGCGGCCTTCTCGTCGATCGACATGGTCGTGAGACAAGGCGACGGCACGGGGCTGGGCACCGACGATGACCTTCCTTTGCACGTTTCCTTTGAGGCCGCCGTCACGCCTTGGCGGCATCCGTGAGCGCCACCTCCACGTCCGGGGACGGCGAGGGTGACAGCAGGTGCGGGCCGAGGGCCGACAGGTCCACGAGCTCTACCGGAGCGTCATGCTCGATGTGCCTGGTCAGCGTCTCGGCGGCATCGATGGCCACCGCCAGGGTCCTGGACCCGATGTGAGGGTTGCCGACCAAAGCCACCACGTTTCCGCCGCTCACGACGACCATCCCTCCTCATTTTGAAGGAATTTCGGCGACGCCGAGTGCCCGCAGCAGCTCGGATCGGATCTCGGTGGCACTCCGGCCGGCATCCAGCCGCTGCTCGGCGGCGATCCTGCCGTGGTCGAGCACGAGAACGCGGTCGGCCAGGGCGATCGCCTCGTCCACGTCATGGGTGACCAGCAGCACGGCGGGCCGGTGTTCCTCGTACAGACGGCGCAGCAGGCCGTGCATCTTGAGCCTGGTCAGGGCGTCGAGCGCGCCGAAGGGCTCGTCCGCGAGCAGGAGCCGGGGCTCGCGGACCAGGGAGCGTGCCAGCGCCACGCGCTGCTGCTCGCCGCCGGACAGTTCGTTGGGCCAGGCGCGTTCCCGCCCGGCCAGACCTACCTCCGCCAGGCTCTCCCGGCCGCGCTCCACGGCGCCGTCGAGTCCGAGGATCACGTTGTCGAGCACGCGCTGCCAGGGCAGCAGCCTGGCGTCTTGGAACACCACCGACACCTGCGTGGGCACCTCGACGAGACCGTCCCCGGCGACGTCTGCGTCCAGGCCCGCCAGGGCGCGCAGCAGCGTGCTCTTGCCCGACCCGCTCTGCCCGAGCAGGGCGACGAACTCGCCCGGCGCGATCTCCAGGTCCAGGCCGTCCAGGACGGCGCGATCGCCGTACACGCGGGTCAGGCCCTTGACGCGGATCAGCTGGCCAACGTCCGTCGCCACGACAGCGTCCTCCTCTCCACGAGCCGCACCCCGGCGTCGGAGAAGAGCCCGAGCAGGCCGTACAGGACGATGCCGACGAGGATCACGTCGGTCTGCCCGTACGTGCGCGCCAGGTCCATCATGTAGCCGATGCCGGTGGTGGAGTTGATGAGCTCGGCCACGACCAGGAACAGCCAGGCCGTGGTGACCGCGAAGCGCATGCCGAGCAGGAACCCCGGCAGCGCGCCCGGCAGGACCACCTTCCTGATGAACGCGCCGCGCTTGAGGTCGACGGTCTCGGCCAGTTCGACGTAGCGGCTGTCGATGCTGCGCAGCCCGTTGTGGGTGTGGATGTAGATCGGCACGAGCACGCCGAGGGCGATCATGGTGATCTTCATGCCCTCGCCGATGCCCAGCCACAGAATGAGGAGTGGCATGAGCGCGAGCGCCGGGATGGCCCGCTTGATCTGGATGGGCCCGTCGATCACGGCCTCACCCCACCGGCTCAGTCCGGAGACCAGCGCCAGCAGGGTGCCGAGCGGCACGCCGAAGGCCAGCCCCAGCAGGACGCGCTGGACGGAGGCGAGCAGATTGGCCTGCAGGCGGCCGGACTCGATCAGGTCGGCCGCGGTGGTGACTACGGTCCACGGCGCGGACAGGAAGCGCGGATCCAGCAGGCCAGTCGCCGAGGCGGCCGCCCAGAGCGCGAGGAGCAGGAGCGGGCCGACCAGGAAACCGAACCTGATCCGCGGGCCGGGCCGCAGGCGACGACGCTTGCGCGTGCGGGCGGCCACGGCCGGACGGGAGGCGACGAGCGTCATCACGCACCACCCTTGACCGCGTCCGCGCCCACCGTCTGGAAGCGCAGGTCGTACAGGTCCTGGGCCTTCAGCACCGGGTTACCGGTCTCCTTGGACAGGATATCGATGGTCTCCTGGTGCCGGGCGATGGCCTCGGACCAGTCGGCGGGGATGTCCGGCTCGCCCGCCAACTCGGCCAGGTATTTGCCGTCTTCGGCGCTGAGACCCTGGTCCTTGACGTAGTAACCGTCGATCCACTCCTCGGGGTGCTCGTAGACCCAGCGCGAGGCCCGTGCCCAGGCGGCGACATACTCGCGGATCGCAGCGGCCTTGGCCGGGTCCTGGAGCGTGACCGTCCGCACGTACAGGTGGCCCGGGTCGTCGCGGAGCCCGTGGCGGATGGTCGTGGCGCCGTCCCTGCCGAACTTGGCGGTGTAGCGCCTGATGTTCACGCCGCCGATCGGAGCCACGTCCACCTGCTTGGAGGCCAGCGCGTTGGGGTAGACATCGCCGGTGCTCGGCAGCTCGACCAGGGTGACGTCGTCCTTCGTCAGTCCGGCCTGCTTGAGGACTTTGAGCACGAGCGCGCCCTGAGCCTGGCCGGGGCTGTAGGCGATCTTCTTGCCGCGCAGGTCGGTCAGGGTCTTCACGCTCACGCCCGGCGCGATGCCGAGCTCGTACGTCGGGTGATGGAGCGGGTCCTTGCGGAACTTGGAGGCGACGATCTTCACGGGCAGGCCGGTCCAGGTGGCCTGGATGGCCGGGATCTCCGCTACCGCGCCCACGTCGAGCGCGTCGGCCCGGAACGCCTCGCTGGTCTGCGGACCGCCGCTGATGTTGGCCCACTCAATGTCGAACGAGAACTTGTCGATCTCACCGGACAGCTGCAACGCCACCTTGGTGGGCGGGTCTCCGACGATCAGCTTGGTGCCCTTGGGGACGGACGTCGGCAGCGGCGCGTCGGCAGCGAGCACCGCCGCGGAGCTCTGCTGCTCGCCGCCTCCAGCACATCCGGTCAGGACGGCCAGCAAAAGCACGGCGAGTGCGGGTCTCAGGAGAGCGGAAACAGGCATATGGCATGGCCTTTCACATGTGAAGGTGCAGATCCTTGACGAAGGCGAGCGGGCCCCGCGTGGGACGGTCGGCGACATCGAACTGCGGGTCGTAGCCACTGGCCAGATAGAGGCGCACGGCCTCCGGCTGGCGAGGCCCGGTGGTCAGGTAGATCCGGCCGTACCCGCGGCGCAGCGCTTCCCGCTCCAGCTCGCCTACGACGAGGCGGCCGAGCCCTTCGCGGCGGTGGCGCGGGTGCGTCCACACGCGCTTGACCTCCGCGGTCGCCGCGTCGTAGCGGCGGA
>NZ_JBSFTC010000219.1:0-20027 GCF_053590415.1 Nonomuraea sp. NPDC003201 | reverse complement strand
TCCACCCCCCCGCGGGCAACGCCACAACGCACTCCCGCGGGGGCCGTCGGCGGGGTCCCGCCCGCCGCGGGGCCGGCGCGCCGCGGGGCGCGGCCCGCCTGCCCGCCGGGGTGGAAACGGTGCTCTGCGACCTCGCCGACCCGGACACGTTCGACGCCGCGCTCGCCGGCGTCACCAGGATCTTCCTGTACGCCGAGCGACGCGGCCTGGACGACTTCGTCACCCGTGCCGCGAGCGCCGGGGTGGAGCACATCGTCCTGCTGTCCGCGCTGCTCGCCGACCCCGCCTCGACCGACGCGATCGGCCGCATGCACGGCGACGCCGAGCAGGCGGTGGCCCGCTCGGGAATAGCCTGGACGTTCCTGCGCCCGGGCGCCTTCGCCACCAACACGCTCCAGTGGGCGCCGTCGATCCGGGCCGAGGGGGTGGTCCGCGACCCGTTCCCGGACTCGCGCTCGGCCCCCGTGCACGAGGCGGACATCGCGGCGGTCGCCGCCCTCGCCCTGACCGAGCCGGGACACGACGGTGCGACCTACCCGCTGACCGGGCCGGAGCTGGTCAGCCGCAGCCGCCAGGCCGAGCTGATCGGGGAGGCCGTCGGCCGTCCGGTCCGCTTCGCCGTCCAGGATCTGGAGGAGTACCGCGCGGAGCTGAGCGCCTGGACGACGCCCCAGGTCGCCGACGTGGTGATCAAGGAGTCCGCCGCCGCCGTCGACCGGCCCCTGCCCCCCACGGACACGGTCGAGAAGGTCACCGGCCGGCCCGCCCGCACGTACGGCGAGTGGGCCCGCGACCACGCCGAGGACTTCCGCGACGAGCCCTCGTGATCGTGGCCTTCAGGAGCCCTTGACCAGCGCGAACGCGCCACGGGTCAGCCCCAGCTGCTCCGAGAGCGCCCGCGCCTGGTCGAACGGGGTCTTCGGATCGATCGCCAGGGTCGTCACCACGAACGACCTCCCGTCCGCCGTCCTGGCGAGGTAGCCCAGGTCGCTCACCCCGGGCTCCGACCCGCCCTTGAACCAGACCGACGGCCACTGGGTCCTGTCCAGCGCGAGCCCCGCGTCGTCGATCGACAGGGCCTCGCCGACGTGCTTGTCGGGCAGCTTCGACAGCCGGGCGAAGGCCTGGCACACCTGGGCGGGGGAGGCGTACCACTCGATCGTGTCCAGCTCGCGCGGCGCGGTCCACCCGGCGACGCGGGACAGCGGCACCTTGGCGACCACCCTGTCCAGGTAGGCCCGCTTCCCGGCCGTCCCCAGCGAGAGGTACTTCTTGGCGTGCCGCGGGTAGCCGGCGCCCTTGAGCACGAACATCTCCCGCGTGGTGAGCCAGGGCGTGTCGCGCCGGTCGCGGACGCCCCAGGCCCGCGCGGTACGCTCGACGTTCTTGCGGCCGGCCCGGTGGATGAGCAGGTCGGCGGCGGTGTTGTCGCTGATGGAGATCATCAGCTTGGCGGCCTCCAGCACCGACACCTTGCTGTTGTCCGGGCGGTTCTGCAGCTCGCCCGACCCCAGGCTCTTCAGCTCCGGCGTGATCGTGAGCCGGGTGTCCCACCCGAACGCCCCGCTCGCGATGCGTTCGGCCACGGCCCCCAGCACGTAGAGCTTGAACATGGAGCCGAGCGGCCGCGCCGTACCGGGGGCGACGGAGTGGACGGGGCGGCAGGCCCCGTCCTTGGCCACTTCGGCGGCGAGGAAGCCGGCCTGCGGCGCGAGCCTGCTCAGCCGCTGGTCCAGCTCCGCCCAGTCCTTGGGCGCGGGGGAGACCTGCGGGCGGAACAGCAGCCCGCTGATGAGGCCGGCGCCGTCCGTCGTGAGCGACAGGTCGAACAGGACGCCGGCCGCCTCGACCGTGGCGACGAGCAGGGCGCTCTCCGACCTGGTGAGCTCCTGGAGCCGCATGCCCTTGAAGGCGGTCAGGGTCTGGTTCAGCCGGTCGGCGGGGACACTCTGGAGGAACTCGGCGGCGAAGTGCTGCCTCAGCTCGCTCTCCGGGATCGGCGGGCGCGTGGCGGCGTCGAGCAGCCAGCGCAACTGCCGGCCCGCGGGCGTGTCGGGGATCTCGGGCGCGGCGACGGCGGCGGCCTGCACGGGCGCGGTCTGGCCCACGCAGACCGCCGTCATCGTGGCCGCGACGGCTGCCGCCGTCAGAAAGCGGACGGGCTTGTTGCTTCTCATGGTGCTCAAGGCAATCGTGGCGGGGTCATGGCGGGCCACCATGGGAGCCACCGTTCTGACTGGTAGGGATGGCCGTACGAAATATGCGGATAACCTCATAGCCCTCTCGCCGATCACTCACGACGATGGAGGCTTATGGGTTCGAGGCTGGTGGCCGGGGTACTGGCGACGGGCGCGGCCGCCGGCATCGTGGCCAACGTGATCATCACGAGCCGCATCACGGCGAGCCGCGGCGTCCCCCTCCCGGTGACCGAATGGGTGTACATGGTGGTGGCGCTGCTCATGCCCGCGCTGGGCTGGTTGCTGGCCACCCGGCGTCCCGAGCTGCGGTATGGCTGGCTGCTCCTGCTCTGCGCACTCTTCCTGGGCGTCGGCCTGACCGGCGCGGGGTTGTCGATCATGGGCACGGTGCCGCTCTGGCTGACCGCCCCGCTCTCCTCCGTCCTCGCTGTCTTCTACGGCCTGAACTGGATCTTCGTCCCGCTGCTCTTCCCCGAGGGACGGCTGCCCTCGCGCCGCTGGCGCGCCTTCGCGTGGATCTCCGGCATCGCGATCGCCCTGCACGCCGTGGGGAGCACGCTGAGCGGCGGCGCCGCGCGCGAGCCGACGCTGGTCCTGGAGTCGACGCTCACCCTGGCCGGGCTCCTGATGTCGGCCGCCGGCCAGCTCATCACGTGGATCATGGCGGCGATCGGGTTCGGCGGGCTCGTGCTCCGCCGGCGGCGCAGCGCGCGGGTCGAGCGGCGGCAGTACACCTGGATGGTCGGGGGCGTGGCCGTGAGCCTGCTGGGCGGCGTCGTCCAGATGACGTTCCTCACCAGGTTGCCGATGCTCGCGCTGCTCGGGACGATGGCCATGACGGGGGCGCTGCCCGTCGCGATCGGGGTCACCGTGGTCCGCCACCGGCTGCTCGACATCGGGATCGGCATCCGGGGCTCCCGCCTGCACCTGATCTTCGACGTACGGCCGACGGTGGACGAGGTGCTGTCCGACCTCGGCACCGCGCTGGAGGACGCGCCCGAGCCCGCGGAGCAGCTCGGCCGGGTGGCCATGGCCGTGCGCACCGCGTTGGAGGCCACCTGGGCGGCCGTGACGCTGGCGGACGGCACCCGCGTGGTCGCCGGCCGGCAGGAGGGCCCGGCGACCCTGACGGTGCCGGTGCACGGAGGGCTCGGCCGGATCGAGTGCGGCCCCCGAGGCGTGGGCGGGCTGACGCGCGTGGACCGGCGGCTCCTGGAGGCGCTGGCCGTGCCGGCCGGGCTCGCCATCCAGAGCGCCGGCCTGGCCACCCGCCTGGTCAACGCCCAGGAGGCGGAACGGCGGCGCATCGAACGCAACATCCACGACGGCGTTCAGCAGCAGCTCGTCGCGCTCATCGCCGGTCTGGAGCTGGCCCGCTCCACCGGCGCGAGCCCCGACATGCTCGCCCACCTGCGCGAACAGGCCCGCCAGACGCTCACAGACCTGCGCGAGCTGGCGGCCGGCATCCACCCGTCGGCCCTCAGCCAGGGCGGCCTGGTGGAGGCGGTGGAGGAGCGCTGCTCCCGCCTGCCCGTGCACACGACGGTGGCCTCGGACCCCGGGCTGCGAACCAGGCGGTTCAAGGACGAGGTCGAGGGCGCGATGTACTTCACCGTCAACGAGGCCCTCGCCAACGCGCTCAAACACGCGGGTGCCGCCACCATAGAGGTGGGCCTGTCGCACGCGGGCGGCCGCCTGCGCGCCACGGTCGCCGACGACGGCAAGGGCTTCGACCCGGGGGCCACCGCCCGCAGGGGGCTGGCCACGCTGTCCGACCGGCTGGACGCGCTCGGCGGCGGGCTCGACCTCGACAGCTCGCCGGGAAAGGGGACACGGGTGAAGGCGTGGGTGCCGGTCGATGGGTGAGCGGATCCGGACGGTGGTCGCCGACGACCACTACCTCGTACGCGAAGGAACCCGCCAACTGCTCGACATGTCGGGCGAGATCACGGTCGTCGGCGCGGTCGGCAACGCCGACGAACTCCTCGACGCCGTCCGCCGCCTCGGCCCCGACGTCGTGGTCACCGATATCCGGATGCCGGGCGGCGACTGGCGGCCCGGCTTCGAGGGCATCGACGCCGCCCACCGCATCAGGACCGCGCATCCGGGGGTGGGGGTCGTGGTGCTGTCGCAGTTCGCGGACGCGTTGTTCGCGTTCGAGCTGTTCAAGCACGGCACCGAGGGCTACGCCTACCTGCTCAAGGACCGGGTCGGGGACCTGGACGAGCTGCTGGGGGCCATCAGGGCGGTGGCCTGCGGCGGCTCCGTCATCGACCCGAAGGTCGTGGAGGGCCTGCTGGCCAAGCGCGACGTCCGCGGCCAGCGGGAGGCGCTGACCGGACGCGAACGCGACGTGCTCCGGGAGATGGCGCGCGGCCGCTCCAACTCGGCCATCGCCAGGGCGCTTCATCTGTCGATCTCGTCGGTGGAGAAGAACGTCAACGCCATCTTCACGAAACTGGGGCTGGAGAACAGCGGGGACGTGCACCGGAGGGTGGCGGCGGTCCTCGCCTACCTCGGCCCCGATCGATAGGCGCGACACGCCCGACCGCTGACTACCATGGGTAGTCATGGAGTTGACGGAGCGATTCGAGTGGCGTGGGAGGCAGATCGCCTGGGGGCGCGCGGGCGCCGGTCCGGCGGTGGTGTTCTGTCATGGCACGCCGTTCTCGTCGGCGTTGTGGCAGCCGTTCGCGGAGGCCCTGAGCCGCGACTTCACCGTCTACCTGTGGGACATGCCCGGATACGGCCGTTCGTCCAAGCATGCCGAGCATCCCGTCGATTTCGGCGCGCAGGCCGACGCGTTCGCGGCGCTGCTCGCGCACTGGGGGCTGGAGCGGCCGCACGTGATCGCCCACGACTTCGGCGGTGCGGTGTCCCTGCGCACGCACCTGATCCTGGGCGTCGGCTACGCCTCGCTCATGCTCGTCGACGTCGTGGCCATCCCGCCCAGCGGCTCACCCTTCTTCAGGTTCGTGCAGGACCATCCTGACGTCCTGGGGCAGCTGCCGGCGTACATCCACACCGCCATCGTGCGCGCCTACATTCAGGGCGCGAGCCATCGCGGCCTGCGCGACGACGATCTCGACGCCCTCGTGCGGCCGTGGACGGGGGAGGACGGCCAGCCCGCCTTCTACCGGCAGATCGCCCACTATGACGAGCGCTTCCTCGAAGAGAACGAGGAACGGCTGGGCCACATCAGCATCCCCGTACGGATCCTGTGGGGCTCCTGCGACGCGTGGATCCCCACCGAGATCGGCCGGCGGCTGCAGGGCCTGATCCCCGCCGCGGAGCTCTCGCTGATCGACGCCGCCGGTCACCTGGTCCACCATGACGCGCCCGTCCCGCTCATGGACGAGATCCGCGCCTGGCTCACCCGGCATGAATCTACAATGTAAAGGCGCCGGGGTCGGAAGCCGCGGCCCCGCCGGTCTCTCAAGGTGACCGCGGCCCGCCGGTCAGGCCGATCCCGCGAGCAGGGAAGTCGCGGTGAGCTCCTGCCGGTGCTGACGCGCCTGTTTGGGCATGTTCCAGCCGAGTACGCCGGTGGCCCGGCCGTCGTGGCGGTAGACGGCGACGAAGCGGCGTTCGGCCACGGAGCCCTCCGCGATGGACACCTCGGCGTCGGGTGACGGCATCCCGTGTACGTGGATCTTGGCGTCGAACTGGTCGGTCCAGAAGTAGGGGATCGGGGTGTAGGGGCGGTCGTCGCCGAGGATGTTGCCGGCGACGGCGATCGCCTGTTCGGTGGCGTTGGTCCGGTTCTCCAGCCGGAGCGACCTGCCCAGGGTCTCGTGGTGCCAGCGGGCCACGTCGCCGACCGCGTAGACGCCTTCCGCGGCGCGGCAGCGGGAGTCGCACACCAGCCCGTTGTCCAGGTCGAGCCCGCTGCCGGCGAGCCATTCCGTGGCCGGGGCGGCGCCGAACGCGACCACGACGACGTCGGCCGGCAGCACGTCGCCGGTCTCCAGGCGTACCCCGGTGACGTGGCCGTGCCGTTCGGTCAGGCCGCTGACGGCGGCGCCGAGCCGCAGCTCGACCCCGTGCTCGGTGTGCAGGTCGGCGAGCAGCCCGGCGGCCGGTTGGCCGAGCCGGCAGGCCAGCGGCGCCGGTTGGGGGCCGGCCAGGGTGACGTTCACGCCCATGCCGCGCGCGGTGGCGGCGATCTCGGCGCCGAGCACGCCGTCCCCGACGACCACCAGGCGCGTGCAGGACAGCAGGTCGGCCCGCAGCGCCAGCGCGTCGTCGAGGGTGCGCAGCACGTGGACGCCGGCCGGCCCGGCCTGGTCCGGCAGCGTGCGGGGACGCAGTCCGGTGGCGACCACCACCGCGTCCGCGCTCAGAACGCGTCCCGACGCCGTGCGCACGGTATGGGAGGAGACGTCCAGCCCGGTCGCCGGGTCGCCGAGCAGGAACTCCGCGTTCAGCGCGGACAAAGCGGCCTGAGGCCGCAGCTGGGCTCGCTCGGGGTCCCAGCTGCCGGACAGGATCTGCTTGGACAGCGGCGGCCGGTCGTAGGGCAGGTGGGGTTCGGCGCCCAGCACGGTCACCCGGCCCTCGTATCCCTTGCGGCGCAGGGCTTCCACGGTGGCCAGGCCGGCGGCGGAGGCGCCGGCCACGAGCACGTGGCCGGGGGTGCTCATGCGTCCTCGCTCACGAAGATCGCCGCTCCGGGGCAGACGTCGGCGGCCTCGCGGACGACGGGGTGGAGCTCCGCGGGCGGGCGCTCGTTGAGCAGGATCACGATCCCGTCGTCGTCTCGCTGGTCGAACACGTCCGGCGCGACGAGCACGCACGTGCCGGCGCCGCAGCACTTGTCCTGGTCAATGGTGACTTTCATGGTTTCGTCTTCCTTGAGGAGGATTGGTAAGTCAGTCGCTTGATTTAATTAAATCATATGATTGAGTTGGATGGACGTGAGGTTCCCTACGATGCGGTGAAGGCCACAGGAAGGAGAGGGTGATGGCGGGCGGGACTGCGCGGCCCGAGCGGGGGAGCGCGACGCGGGAGGTGCTCCTGGCCACCGCGGAGCGGCTGTTCGCCGAGCACGGGGTGCACGCGGTGTCCAACCGCCAGATCAGCGAGGCCGCGGGGCAGGGCAACAGCGCCGCGGTGGGCTACCACTTCGGTACGAAGGCCGACCTGGTGCGCGCCATCGCGCGCAGGCACGCCGACGAGATGGAGCAGCTGCGGGTGTGGATGGTCGCCGACGCCGCCGGCTCGACGGACGTGCGTGACTGGGTGGCCTGCCTGGTGCGCCCGTTCACCCGGCATCTGGAAGCGCAGGGCAGCCCCACCTGGTACGCCCGGTTCCGCGCGCAGGTGATGGCCGATCCGGCGCTCTACCAGATCACGGTCGAGGAATCGCTGCCGTCGCCCTCGCTGCGACTGCTCGTGGACGGCCTGAACCGGTGTCTGAGCGACCTGCCGGCCACCGTGCAGAAGGAGCGCTGGGCCATGGCGCGTCACGTGATCGTGCACATGTGCGTCGAGCGGGAACGCGCCCTCGCCGAGGGTGCCCCCACCCTCCATCCGAGCTGGGACGACCTCGCCTCCAGCCTGATCGACGCGCTCGCCGGACTGTGGCAGGCCCCCGTGACCGGCCTGCCGTAAGCGAGAGATTCAAGGAAAGGACCGACTCCCATGACGGCTGAAAGCCTGGCCGAGGTGCCGGAGTTCCCGATGGCGCGGGAGGCCCGCTGCCCGTTCGACCCGCCCCGGGCCTGTACGCCCAGCGCGCGCAGGGCCCGCTGACCAGGGTCCGGCTCTGGGACGGCAGCACTCCCTGGCTCGTCACCGGCTACGCCGAACAGCGCGCCGTGCTGGCGGACCCCAGAGTCAGCGCCGATCTCAGCAACCCCGGCTACCCCGCCACAGTGCCGCTGCCCGCCGGCGGCGTGAAGCGCAGCTTCATCGGGATGGACGACCCGGAGCACGCCCGGCTGCGCGTCGCCACGGAGGACCTCGAGGTCGCCGGGCAGGCCGTGCGCGCCGGGGAAGGGCTGATCATGGTCAACGAGACCGCGACCCCGAGGTGTTCCCCGACCCCGACGAGCTGGACATCCGGCGCGACGCGCGCCGCCACGTGGCCTTCGGCTTCGGCGTCCACCAGTGCCTCGGCCGGCCGCTGGCCCGCATGGAACCGCAGGTGGTCTACGGCACCCTCTACCGGCGCACCCCGACCTTGAAACTGGCCACCGAGCTGGACCGGGTCCCGTTCAAGCACAACGGGCTGGTCTACGGCGTCTTCGAGCTCCCCGTCACCTGGTGACCCGGCAACGGTAGGAGCGGTGCCGCTCAAGGTGACACGTGCCCGCGCCTATCCGGTGAACGAATTGGCATGAGCGCTATGTGGATAGTGGGACCTCGTGCAACGCTCATAGGCTCGCATGGCCAGAAGGCATCGGCATCTCCGGCCCTGCGAAAGGAAACTGAACGTGAACCGTGTCCTGCTTGTCTTGGCCGCGACACTTGCCATGGGGGTGGGAGGCGTCATGGTCGCCGCATCGCCGGCCGTGGCCGCCGGTTCGGAATCGGGTAACGGCGCTGTCCCGAGGACGGTCGTGGGTGACGAGAGCGACAGCGTCCGCATCACGGGAGAAACCCCCACTCCATGAATTCAGGCGGCACCGCGCGCATTGCTCCGGGGTAAGCGCGGGAGTCGCGTACTTTCTTGATGAAATCAGCACGGCGGCTGCTCGGCCCAAGGCAGCTGAGCCCGTTCTCCGGGAATGGCGGTGAACCGCAAACAACGGTCCACCGCCTTTTTCATATAAGTATTCCGTTGTTGGAAGGAACAGTTCGATGATCAACCCGTTCCGCATTGACATCCCGCAGGACGAGCTGGATGACTTACGAGACCGGCTCGCCCGTACCCGCTGGAGCGGCGAGATCGGCGGCCAAGGCTGGAGCCGCGGCGTCCCGACCGGCTATCTGCGGCAGCTCGCCGCCTACTGGGCCGACGGCTACGACTGGCGCAAGCATGAGGCCAGGCTGAACGACCTGCCCCAGTTCACCACCGACATCGACGGGCAGACCATCCATTTCGCGCACATTCGCTCTCCCGAGGCCGACGCCACCCCGCTGATGCTCGTCCACGGCTGGCCCGGCTCGATCGCCGAGTTCCTGGACGTCGTCGGCCCCCTGACCGACCCGCGCTCTTACGGCGGCGACCCTGCCGACGCCTTCCACCTGGTGATCCCCTCTCTGCCGGGGTTCGGCTTCTCCGTTCCGCTGCGCGAGGCGGGCTGGACGCACGGCCGCATCGCCGGCGCTTTCACCGAGCTGATGAACCGGCTCGGCTACTCCCGCTACGGCGTGCAGGGCGGCGACGTCGGCGCCTTCGTCGCCCCGGAAATGGGCCGCCAAGATGCCGAGCGCGTCCTCGGCGTGCACGTCAACGCCCTGGTCACCTTTCCGATCGGGCTCGATGGTGAGATGGACGGCCTGACCTCGTCCGAACTGGAGCGGCTGGCGCGCCTGGAGCACTGGCAGCAGGAGCAGAGCGGCTACGACAAGATCCAAGGCACCCGCCCGCAGACCCTGGGGCACGGCCTGAACGACTCCCCGGCCGGCCAGCTCGCCTGGATCGCCGAGAAGTTCAAGGAATGGACCGACAGCGCCGCGGACCTGCCCGAAGACGCCGTCGGCCGCGACGCTCTCCTCACCGACGTCAGCATCTACTGGTTCACGCAGACCGGCGCCTCTTCGGCCCACCTCTACTACGAGGCCCACCACGACCCCTCGGCCTGGGCGCCGCGCGACCCCGGGACCGTGCCCACCGGCGTGGCAGTCTCCCTCACCCAGGACGTGGCCATCCGTCGCTTCGCGGAACGCGATCACACCATCGTGCATTGGACCGAATTCGAGCGCGGCGGACACTTCCTGGCCCTGGAACAGCCCGGCCCGTTCGTGGCCGACGTGCGCGAGTTCTTCCGCTCCCTGCGCTGACCGTTCACACCGCCGCCACACACCGATGGCGGCGGTCCGAGGCCGACCTTGACCGGTGCCGGCCGGCACGCTGTTGCCGACCGGCCCGTAGTGCATCCACCGCCATTCGGCCTCCGGTGGTCCACCGGATCCTGCGACTCCTGGCCGGTCGTGGAGGCCGACGCCCGGGCAGGTTGACGGTGCCGCAGCACGATCCGGAAGCATGACCTCTAAATTTTTTCTGTCGCGCTAACCTACCGAGTACTCGGTAGGTTAGGTATGGTCCCGTTACATTCCGCGAGGTGCTCGTCGCACCTGGGGAACGACGAGAACGCGAGGAATGATCGCCATGCCTGCTGGACGTTCCGGGCCGCGACGCAGTTGTGTCGGTCAACTGCTCGGAGTCGGGACGGGCCTGCTGGTAGCCCCGACGGCCTGCACGTCAGCGGTCGACCGGGCCGCCGAGACCCCCGCCGAGCCGCGCCGCGGGGGAAGCGTCACGATCGTTCAGAGCGCCGACGCGAACCGGGGACGGTGCTCGCCGGCAAACTCGGCAACACCACCTGGGCCGCCGACGTCTTCCAGACCCTGACCACCTACGACCAGGCTCGCCGGCCGCAGCCGCTGCTCGCGAAGAGCCGGAAGGTCGCGGACGGCGGACGCGCCATCACCTTCGAGCTGCGCGACGATGTCACGTTCTCGACCGGGCAGACGTTCATCGTCGACCGCCGCACCTACCAGGGGCTCAAAGACGGGTCGAAGGTCATCGGCACCGGCCCCTTCGTGTTCGCCGGGTGGCAGCCGGGCGCCCAGGTCGGCCTGCTCGGTGACCAGGGCATCTGGGGCAAGCAGGTCGCCCTGGACCCGAGCATCCGCATCCCGATGATCATCGCCGGACCGGTCGTCAGGCACCCTGGCGCCACCAGTGACGCCCTGGTCTCGCTGGAGGACCTGGCCGCGACCTTCCTCGACGTCGCGGGGCTGGCCCCCGCGCGGTGGATGACCGCGCGGTCGCTGCTGCCCGTCGTGCGCGGGGAGGCGTCCGAGCACCGCGACCATGTCGTGTCCGGGCTCGACCGGTCCGCCCGCGAGATCGAGCTCGCCCAGCGTCACTACGGGGCGAACCGGTGGGTGGCCCTGCGACGCTGGCGTGCCGTCTCCACCAGGACGCGCAAGCTCGTGGTGAGCGCCGACCTGCCCGCGCCGGCGCTGTTCGACCTGGAGTCCGATCCGTACGAGACCGCGGACCTGGCCGGTTCGGAACCGGCGACGGCGCGTGAGCTGCTGGCCCGCCTCGACGATGACCTCGTGGCCACGCTGCTCTGCCGGCGGGGGAGTTCGACCGCTTCCCGCCAGACAGCCGACCACGACGACGTACGGGAGAAGAGCGATGGATGACGAGGGCTCCGCACCACACGGAGGGGCTCAGGACGGCGCCGCGGCGCCGAAGAGGCGACGCAGAAAGGTCGTCACGCGCCCGCACGGCGATCAACGCCGCCGCGAGATCCTCGACACGGCCGTCACCGTGTTCTCCGCCAACGGCTTCAATGCCGTGAGCCTGCGGGAAGTCGCCGACAAGGCCGACATTTCCCAGGCCGGTCTGCTGCATCACTTCCCCAACAAGGCCTCGCTCCTGATGGCCGTGCTGCAGGACCGCGAGGACAGGAACCGGGAGGACGAGCGGCGCCGGCTGGCCGAGGGGGAGGACCGGATGGAGGTGTTCCTCCGCACCCTTGAGGACAACGAGCGCAATCCCGTGCTCGTCCAGCTGTTCGCCCTGCTGTCGGCGGAGGGGCTGAGCCTTGAGCACCCGTCCCACGAATGGTGGGTCGAGCGGTACCGGGCCATCGTGATCTCCGTGCAGGGGTGGCTCACCGAGGTGATCGACGAGCGCAACCTGCCTCCGGGGCTGACCACGGAGACGGTCGCGCGATGGCTCATCGCGCTCGCCGACGGGCTGCGCGTCCAATGGCTGCTGGACCCCGACGCGGTGAGCCGGGCGGAGGCGGTCCGCCAGTTCGCCGACCTGCTGCGCTCACTGACCCGGCCGGACACGAACCCGGCCGGCGAGACATCGGAGACGTGAGCACCACCGGCACATCACACTCCTCCGACAGAAACGGAAAGGCCCGCATGCCCGCTCCCAACGTGATCGTGATCCTCGCCGACGACCTCGGCTATTCCGACCTCGGCAGCTTCGGTGGGGAGATCGACACTCCGAACCTCGACCGCCTCGCCCGCAGCGGCGTCCGGATGACGTCGTTCTACGTCACGCCGCGCTGCAGCCCCTCCCGCGCGGCCCTGCTGACCGGCCGGCACCCCCACTCCGTGGGAATCGGCGTCCTGACGCGCGACAACAGGCCGGCCGGTTACCGGGGCTCCCTGGACCAGAGCGTGCCGACCCTCGCGCAGAGGCTGAAAGACCTGGGTTACCGGACCGGGCTGGTCGGCAAATGGCACCTGTCGTCCGACACCACGACACCCAACGGCACGTGGCCCACCCGCCGCGGATTCGACGAGTTCTACGGCATCCTGCCCGGGTGCAGCAGCTACTACCAGCCGCCGCTCATGTCGGGCGAATCGAGGGTGCCCGAGGCGCACGCGGATCCGGACTACTACATCACCGACGACCTCAGCGAGCACGCCCGTGACTTCGTCGCCCGCGCCTCGGCCGGTGACACGCCGTTCTTCCTCTACCTGGCGTACACGGCTCCGCATTGGCCGTTGCACGCCCGCGAGCCCGACATCGCGAAATACCGCGAGCGCTACCGGGCCGGCTGGAACACGCTCCGCGCGGAACGCTTCCGGCGCCAGGCCGACCTCGGTGTCGCCGGCGTCGCGGAACTGCCCCCGCGGGACGAGGCGGTTCCACCGTGGGCCGACGTCGACGACCGCGCCTGGCAGGTGGAGCGGATGGCCACGTACGCCGCCCAGGTCGAGGTGATGGACCGCGGCATCGGTCAGGTCCTCGACCAGCTCGAACGGTCAGGGACCCGCGAGAACACGATCGTGATGTTCCTCTCCGACAACGGCGGGTGCGCCGGGGAACTGCCGCACCGTCCCGGACAGCCGTTCTTCGGCGAGGAGATCTGCCCCCGGCACACCCGGCTTGGGGAACCGGTCGAGGCGGGCAACACCCCGGGGATCATGCCCGGTCCCGAGCAGAGCTACATCAGCTACGGCCGAGGCTGGGCGAACCTGTCCAACACGCCGTTCCGCCTCTACAAGCGCTGGGTTCACGAGGGCGGTGTCGCCTCCCCCTTCATCGTGTCGTGGCCGAGCGCCCTGCCCGCCGATCGGGTCGAACGGAGCCCCGGTCACCTGGTCGACCTGACCTCCACCATCGTGGAGGCGGCGTACGGCCAGGCGGACACGGCGGGCCGCAGCCTGCTGCCCGTGTGGCGGGGCGACGACCTTCCCGCCGCCGGCGAACCCCGGACGTTGTGCTGGGAACACATCGGCAATGCCGCCGTACGGCGGGGGCGCTGGAAGCTCGTACGCGAGTGGGGCGGCCCCTGGGAGCCGTACGACATCGAGGCCGACCGCGGCGAGCGCGAGGACCTCGCCCCGCGGGAGCCGTCGCTCGTCGCGGAGCTCGCCGCGCTCTGGGAACAATGGGCCAAGGACAACGCGGTCATCCCCTGGTCGGACGTGCTGGCCGACCTCCGCCGCCGGGGCCGGCCCGAGACCGAGGCGCTGAGGTAGGCGCCGACGGCCTCATCGGTGTCCTTGCCGGGTGCTGGACGGAAGCCGGCCGTAGGTCTGCCTGTACAGGGCCGAGAAGCGGCCGAGATGGGTGAATCCCCATCGCAGGGCCACCTCCGTGACGGTCGTCTGGCTGCCCGTATCCGCGATACGGACGAGATCGGCGTGAACATGAGCCAACCGTACGGAACGGAGATAGGCCATCGGGGTGGTCTGCAGATGTTCACGGAAGCCGAGCTGGAGGGTACGGACGCTGACTCTGGCCGCGGCGGCGATGTCGCCGAGGCAGATCGCCTCGCCGGCGTGGTCTTCGCAGTAGCGGATGGCACGCCGGAGAGCGGCGGGGGTCCAGGGGGCAGCGGACTCGCTGAGCGCGTCCGAGTAGTTGTGCGGCTGGGAGGCGAGCAAGGTGTGCAGCAGAAACTGCTCGAAGTGATGCTCGGCCAGTTTCGAAGCCGCGAAGAGCAGCGGGCCGCCCGATGACAGCATGGTGAGCGCGTGGCCGAACGCGCCGGTGGCATCCACCCCAGGTTCGAACCGCAGCCGCTCCTTGGGAGGATCGCCAAGGTAGGCCTCGAGCGCCTCATCCATGGCCGCCAGCGGAACCTGCATCAGCAAAACCTCGTGGTCGAGGCTCCAACGCATGTCGATCTTCTGCTTGGGGCCGATGAGGGAGATCGGCGCGGTGACGTCCTGCCCGTTGAGCGTCACCCCGCCGGTTCCCCGCAACGGCATCATGACCGCATAGAAGTCGAACGACTCCGACGTTCCGACGCGAATCTCCGCACCGTAAGTCGCGGTGTGCAGAGCGATCTTTCCCTTGTGGAGAAGCTGGTATCGAGCGCCGCGCGGGTGCGGCTTGCCGATTTCGAGATAGTAAGGCGGGAAATGCTGCACCAGCAAATCGCGCATCTGGTCGACATCTGCTGTGACAACCGGGTGGTTCATCGCGTTCAAGTCTTTCTTGGCGCTGATTCCCTTTCGCATTCAGCAGATTAACGACTGGATCGCGACGTTGTAAACGTAAATCCGAATGCTTTGAAGAAATTTCAAATCAATCACTTCTTGCCGGGTCGCGGCTAAAATGCCCACGACGTGAGTTCTCCTCGAATAGGGCACCTCGTCGGCCGCTCGGCTGATGCGTCGTGAGATGCTGCATTCGTGACGACTCAGCCTGCCGAACCGTCCCCGCGCCGCGGGCGTGGCCGTCCCGGCCATGACCAGGCCGCGGTCCTGCGCGCCGCGGTGGAGCTGTTCAACCGCAAGGGGTACGACGCCACCAGCATGGGCGACCTGGCCAAGGAGCTGGGCCTGACCAAGCCGGCCATCTACCACCACGTCACCAGCAAGGAGCAGCTGCTCGGCCAGGCCCTGGACGACGCGCTCGACGAGCTGACCGCCGTCGTGACCGAGGCCTCCAGGGACCGGGCCGGGACGAGCGCGTACGGACGGCTGCGCGAGGTGCTGCGCCGCAGCGTCGAGGTGCTGGTGGCGCACCAGCCCTCGGTCACGCTCCTGCTGCGGGTGCGCGGCAACAGCGAGGTCGAGCTGGCGGCACTGGAGCGGCGCCGCTGGCTCGACGACCGCCTGGCCGCGCTCGTCACCGACGCCGTCGCGGAGGGCGCGCTCCGCGACGACGTGCCGGCGACGCTGGTCAGCCGGCTGCTGTTCGGCATGGTGAACTCGCTGGTCGAGTGGTACCGGCCCGACGGCGCCTACGACCGGGCGATGGTCGCCGACGCCATCACCGCCATCGCCTTCGACGGCCTGGCCCGGCACGAGGCCGGGGGGTCTCACCAGGTGTAGAAGCCCTGGCCCGTCTTGCGGCCGAGATGCCCGGCGGCGACCAGGTCGCGCAGGATCCGCGGCGGCTCGAACCGGGGCCCCAGCTCGCGCGCCAGGTGCTCGGCGATCGCGAGCCGCACGTCCAGCCCCACCACGTCGGTGGTACGCAGGGGCCCCATCGGGTGCCGGTAGCCGAGGGTCATCGCCGTGTCGATGTCGGCCGCGCTCGCGACGCCTTCCTCCAGCATCCGCATCGCCTCCAGCGCCAGGCAGACGCCCAGCCGGCTGCTGGCGAACCCCGGCGAGTCCGCGACCGTGATCGGCGTCTTGCCCAGCCCGGCCGCCCACTCCTGGGCCAGCGTGACGAGCGCCGGATCGGTACGCGGCCCGGTGACGATCTCGATGAGCGCGCTCACCGGGACGGGGTTGAAGAAGTGCAACCCGAGGAAGCGCTCCGGCGCGGCCAGGCCGGCGGCCAGTGCGCCGATCGACAGGCTGCTGGTGTTCGAGGCCAGCACCGCGCCCGGCGCCACCTTCTCGACCACGGCGAACACCTGGGCCTTGAGCGCCGCGTCCTCCGGGACCGCCTCGACGACGAGCTCGCACGGGCCCAGCTCGCCGGGGTCCGACGTCGTCCGCAGCCGCGCGAGGGCGTCCGGGTCCGCGTTCCCCTTGGCCAGGCCGTCGCGTACCCGCCCCCTGGCCCGCTCGGCCGCCTCCGGACCGTCCTCGACGACGATCACGTGGCTGCCCGAGGTCAGGAACGCCTGCGCGATCCCGGACCCCATCCGCCCGCCGCCGAAGACGCCGACCGTCCGTGGCAGGCTCATGAGCGCCGCTCCAGGAATGCCGTCATGCGCATGTTCTTCTCCTCCGTCTCGAACAGGACCGCCTGAGCCACGTCGTCCACGAACGGGTGCGCGCCCCGAGGGGCGTGGAAGACCGCCTTGGTCAGCCGGGTCGCCAGCGGCGCCCGCGCGGCGATCCGGTCGGCCAGCCGGTGCCCGGCCGCCATCAGCTCCTCCGGCTCCACGACCTCGTTGAGCAGCCGTACGGCGTGCGCCTCCTCGGCCGTGAGCACCCGGCCCGCGAGCAGGATCTCCTTGGCCAGCGGCTCCCCGACCAGCTCGGCCAGCCGCCAGGCCGCCCCGGCCGCCGCCAGGATGCCGAGGCCCGTCTCCGGGTTGCCGATCCGCGTGTTCGGGGTGCCGATCCGGAAGTCGCAGGCGTAGGCCAGCTCGGCCCCGCCGCCCAGGGCGTACCCGTCGAGCAGGGCCACGGTCGGCATCGGCAGCCGGTGGATCCGATCGAAGAGCTTCGAGTTGATGCCGCGCAGCGCGTCGTACAGGTCGCGTTCGCGCAGCTGGGCGATGTCCGCCCCGGCCGCGAACGTCGTGCCCTCGCCGGTGAGCAGGACGACGCGCGGCTCCTCCTCGACGGCGGCGCACGCCTCGTGGAGCCTGGCGACCAGCTCGCGGTCGATCGCGTTGCGCACCTCGGGGCGGTTGAGCCGCCACACCACCCGGTCCGCGGCCTCCTCGACGATCAGGCTGGTCATGGGCGCTCCACCAGGAGAGCGCTGCCCTGGCCGACGCCGACGCACATGGTCGCCAGGCCGCGCCGGCCTCCGGAGCGTTCGAGCCGGCCGAGCAGGGTGACCAGGATCCGGGCGCCGGACGCGCCCAGCGGGTGCCCGAGGGCGATCGCGCCGCCGTCGGCGTTGACGCGGTCGAGGTCGAGCCCGAGATCCCGGACGCAGGCGAGCGACTGGGAGGCGAACGCCTCGTTCAGCTCCACGGCGTCCAGGTCGCCGACGGCCCAGCCCGCGCGTTGGAGCGCCTTGCGGGTCGCCGGGACCGGGCCGACGCCCATGATCTCCGGCGCCACCCCGGCGTTGGCCGCCGCCACCAGCCGCGCGCGGGGTGTCAGGCCGTGCCGTTCGAGGAAGCGGTCGCTGACCACGACGACGGCCGCGGCGCCGTCGTTCAGCGAGCTGGAGTTGCCCGCGGTGACGACCCCGCCGGGGCCGTTGACCGGGCGCAGCCGCGCCAGCCGTTCCAGGCTCGTGTCCGGCCGCGGCCCCTCGTCGGTGTCGACGACGCCCGCACCCGTGGGAACCGGCACGATCTCGCCGGTGAACCGGCCCTCCTTGATGGCCGTGACCGCCCGTTCGTGGGAGCGCAGCGCGTACGCGTCCAGCTCCTCACGGGTCAGCCCCCAGCGCCGCGCGACCGTCTCGGCCGTCTGCGGCATGGAGGCGGTCGTCGCGGCGTCGAAGCGGGGGTTGGTGAACCGCCAGCCGATCGAGGTGTCGAACGACGGCCCCGGCTTCGCGAACGCCTTGGCCGGCTTCTCGGTCACCCACGGCGCCCGGGTCATCGACTCCACCCCGCCCGCGACCACCACGTCCGCGTCCCCGGCGGCGATCAGGGCACGAGCCGTCGCGACCGCGGTCAGCCCCGAGGCGCAGAGCCGGTTGACGGTGAACCCGGGCACCGAGTCGGGCAGGCCCGCCAGCAGGAGGGCCATCCGGGCGACGTTCCGGTTGTCCTCGCCGGCCTGGTTGGCCGCGCCGAGCACCACCTCGTCCACGAGGTCCGGGGCGATCCCGGCGCGGGCGACGGCCTCGCCCACGACGAGGGCGGCCAGATCGTCGGGCCGGACGTGGGCGAGCGCGCCGCCGTAGCGGCCTATCGGCGTCCGCACGCCGGAGACGACGAAGGATTCGGGCATCAGTGGGCTCCTTATGCGTCGTAGTCGACGGTGACGCGCTCGCCGACCGGAAATGTCTGGCAGGTCAGGACGAACCCGGCGTCGATCTCGGCCTGTTCGAGGGCGTAGTTGCGGCGCATGTCCACCTCGCCCGACCGTACGACCGCGCGGCACGTCCCGCAGACGCCGCCCTTGCAGGCGAACGGCAGGTCCGCGCGCGCCGCCTGGGCGCCGTCGAGCAGCGTCGCGTCGCGGGAGACCGTCGAGGTCGTGCGCAGGCCGTCGAGCACGGTCGTCAGCTCGCTCGTCGCGCCGGGCGCGACCCCGTCCGCGGCCCGTCGCGGCCGCGGCGGCGGCTCGTCGACGTAGAACAGCTCGACGTGCACGCGGGAGGCGGGTACGCCCAGGTCGGCGAGCACCGTACGCGCCTCCTGGATCATCGCCAGCGGCCCGCACAGCCAGACGTGGTCGAACACCTCGACCGGCACCACCTCGGTCAGCAGCCGGCGCAGCCGGTCGCCGTCGAGCCGCCCCGAGAACAGCTCGACGTCGCGCGGCTCCCGCGAGAGCGCGTGGACCACCTGGAGCCGGGGGCCGTACCGGTTCTTCAGGTCGCCCAGCTCCTCGGCGAACATCACGGTCCGGCTGGTCCGGTTGCCGTACAGCAGCGACACCTGGGCTTCCGGATGGGTGAGCACGGTCGAGGCGAGCGACAGCAGCGGGGTGATGCCCGACCCGGCGGCGACGCACAGGTGCCGCTCGCCCGTGGCGGGGTCGGCCCGCCAGGAGCCGGTCGGCGTCTGGACCTCGATCCGCGTCCCTGGCGCGACCTCGCGTACCAGCCAGGACGAGAACAGCCCGCCCGGGATCTCGCGGACCCCGATCCGGGGCCGCGCGCCGGCCGGCGCGCAGATCGAGTACGACCGGCGCTCCTCCCGCCCGTCCACGACGCGGCGCAGGGTGAGCGACTGCCCGGCGCGGAAGGCGTACGCCTCGCGCAGCTCGTCCGGGACGGCGAACGTGATCGCCGCGGCGTCCTCGCACAGGCGGTCCACCGCCGACACGGTGAGCGGGTGGAAAGCGGCCATGTCAGATCTCCTTGACGTGCTCGAACGGCTCAAGGCAGCCGGTGCAGCGGTAGAGGGCCTTGCAGGCGGTCGCGCCGAACTCGGACGTCAGCCGGGTCGCCGCCGACCCGCAGCGCGGGCAGGGCGGGGCGCTCCTGGCCGGCCCCAGCGTGAGCGGGATCGGGCCGCTCCGCCGAGGGACGGGGCCGGGGGCCGACAGCCCGGCCTCCCGCAGGGCGGCCCGGCCGCGTTCGGTGATCCAGTCGCTCGACCAGGGCGGATCCAGGACGATCCGCACCTCGACCCGGTCGAACCCGGCCTCCCGCAGCCGGTGGACGAGGTCGTCGCGCATGGTCGCCATGGCCGGGCAGCCGGTGTACGTCGGGGTGATCGACACGACCACCTCCTCGCCACCGGATACCTCGACCCCGCGCAGCACGCCGAGGTCCGCGAGGGTGAGCATGGGCATCTCGGGGTCGCGTACCTGCGCCGCGACCTCGGCGGCCCGGTCGCGGGCGCTCACCAGCGCCCGCTCGGGTGGGCGCGGGCGACGACCTGCATCTCGGCGAGCAGCGGGCCGAGGGCGTCGGTGTGCGCGCGCCGCTGACCGGCACCGGCCGCGACGGCGCGC